>JBLNFC010000445.1:0-4983 GCA_050263355.1 Acidobacteriota bacterium | reverse complement strand
GGCAAAAGGAAGTTCCACACTACGTTGATTGGTTCGCGAGTCGTGGATATAACGTCATTGCTTTGGAATTAAGAGGCGAATATCTGGAAGGCGGAGGGGACCTGCTCTGGCATCCTGATAGATGTCGCATCTGGGCAGGATATGGTATCCGATCATCAGAAGGTGGCCTGAAGCGATTCGCGTCGGCCATGGCCCATATGCAGATTCCGGTCACCTCTCTGCACCTGGTGGATGAATACTTCTATCACCTGGATACTTGCCTGTCCCCACTGAATGCCGAGGCGGCAATTTTCTACCCGGGCGCCTTCTCCAGCCAAGCCCAGGAAGAGCTAAAAGGTGGATGGAAACGGCTCTACCCGATCGATCGCGAAGAGGCTCTCGGCTTTGCGTGTAACGGGATTGCTGTGAATGGACGCTACATCACGTCGAGGTTGACGCCCAGCCTGGAGTCAGCCCTTCGTCAAGAGCAACTTGACCCATTGGTGGTTGATGTTTCGGAATTCGAGAAGTCTGGGGGAAGCGTCTTTTGTATGAAGACATTCCTGGACTGATCTGTTAAGCCCCTCCTGATTGCTCAGACTTTTTCTTCTTTGGGATACGGCATTTTCTTCTTACAATGCCGCGTCACCCACCAGCGTATCTCCGTCTTAAAGGGAATCAAATGAAGAAGCGTCTACATTGCCTTGCGATCATCCCAATTGCTGCGGTTGCGTTCTCGGGAATGCTGCGCACGCAACCGTTCGTTTCGGGTGCTCAAGGCAACCCAAAACCTGAGCTAGAACAGCGCATCATTTCGCTGGAGCGCCAGGAACTGGACTCGATTAAGAGCGGCAATATCAATGCGTTTTCCGATCTCCTCGCCGACGACGCTGTATTCCTGAACAGTCGCGGGTTCGGCGACAAAGCATTGGCAGTCAAGAATACTGCTGCATTCAAACTCGAAGACTACTCGATGGACGATATCAAGGTCGTGCCGCTCTCCGACAACTCCGGATTGATCGCTTATAAGCTGACCGAAAAGGGAAACGCGCACGGTAACGAAATCAGCGGAACGGTTTATGCTTCCGCATTATGGGCGGAGAGATCAGGTAAATGGGTCTGTCTTTTCAGCCAAGAGACTCCGGCTAAGTAATCAGTGCAGGTGTACGGAGACCCGTCTATGTCATCCACTCAGAAACCGCAGTTGCTTCGCAGCGCTCCATATTTTCCTGTTGCTGATGTCGGCCAGTGTTCCTCGTACTATGAGCGCGTTCTTGGATTTCAATGCGAATACTCTGCCGGAGCGCCAGCACAGTTCGCAATCATGAGCCGGGACGGGTTCGCGATCATGTTTCGCCTGGTGTCTGAACCGGACCGGATCAGTCCCAATGGAACACAGGGCGGCACATGGGACGCTTTCTTCTGGACTCGTGATGTAGACGCGCTACATACAGAATTGCGAGATCGTGGGGCCGAGATCGTCTACGGACCAACCTTTCAGCCTATCAGATGGACGAATTCGCTATTCGCGATTGTGCAGGTTACGTGCTTGGTTTTGGGCAGGTGCGCAATCAGCACTCCTCGGAGTAACACGACCTGTCATTTGCCGTATCGAAGCGGCAAGGGTAAGATTTCGGGTCAACAGACGACTGTGTACCTGCACTCTCCGAGCAAATGGGGACGCAAGTAATTTGCCGAAGATGCAAGCGGCCGCCCGTCTTCCCCATGTCCGAACACGCTCCGCACGCCGTCAGGAATCACCTGGCCGGTTCTCTAACCGGCACTATCGCTGGTCGCTTTGAAATCGGCGAACGACTAGGCAAAGGGGCAATGGGAGAAGTTTATCGGGCGCACGACAAACGCCTGAAGCGCACCGTCGCTCTGAAGAGATTATCCCCAAGCCTTCGATCGGATCCACTCTACCGCAAGCGGTTTGAGCAGGAAGCGGAACGCGCCTCAGCGTTCAGCGATGCTCATGCCGCATCTGTGTACGACGTCATTGAGAACGAGGACGAGTTATTCCTGGTCATGGAACTTGTCGAGGGTCAGACGCTGCGGCAGCGGCTGCGGAGTATCATCCCCGTTAACGAGTTTCTGAACATCGGCATTGAATGTGCGGAGGCCCTGGAAGCGGCTCATCGCTGCGGACTGGTCCACTGCGACATCAAGCCGGAAAACATCATGCTGAGTACGTCGGGGCAAGTGAAGATCCTGGATTTCGGCGTTGCCAAGCATCTGCCACGTTCGGATCAGAGTTCTACGATTGATCGTTCCGGGGCCTCGGGAGGGACGCCAGCGTACATGTCACCAGAAGTTCTTCTGGAGAGAACGCCGGATCACCGGGCCGACATTTTTTCACTGGGTGTGGTGCTCTACGAAGGTCTTGCCGGGCATCACCCATTCGCCTCTGCCAGTTACGTACAGACCGCGCACCGCATACTGCACGAGCAGGCCACCTCGTTGCGGGTTCTGAATCCGAAGATTCCGGAAGAGCTGGAGCGGATCGTGACTCGGGCGATGGCCAAAGATCCAGCCCAGCGCTACACGGACGCGCGCGACCTGGCAGATGATTTGCGGAGCGTGCAATCAGGAATTACCCCCAGTCGTCTGCTTCCCGAACGACGCGTGGAGAAGGTGCGGCACTCACGGTGGCAGTGGTGGGCACCTGCGGCTGCAGCGGTGGCGCTGGTAGCGCTTGTTTTAGTTGCGTTCCCGTGGGAAGCCATTCGTCGCTGGTGGGGACCTGCCCCTCCTGTCACCCAAATGCAGCTCGCCATCCTTCCCTTTACTCCAGCCGGCAACGATGCCAACAGTCAGGCGTTTGCGGAAGGCCTGACGGAATCGATCGCCATGCGGCTGGTGCAGCTGACCAATACGTATCCGTTGCAGATCGTTCCTCCGCGAGATCTGGCGGCCGACGCAATTCATACTGCTCAGCAGGCGCGCCGCACTTACGGAGTGAACCTGGTGCTGGAAGGGGATTTGCGCCAGTTCAACAACATGGTTCGGGTGAGCTACAGCCTTGTGGATGCGGCAAAGCTGACCCAACTTCGCGGAGATACCATCACCGTGGAAGCGAATAAGCCCTTCGATGTCGAAGATCGCGTCCTGCAAAGCATCGTTGGCCAACTGGGACTGCAACTTCAGCCCGGTGAGAGGGCATCATTGCTGGCCCATGGCACGCAGCAGCCGGCAGCCTATGACTACTATCTGAGAGGCCGCGGGTACCTTCAGGAATATCTGAAACCGGAGAATCTCGAGAGCGCCATCACGGTCTTCCGCCACGCGCTTGAAACCGACCCGAAGTATGCGTTGGCTTATGCGGGACTGGGCGAAGCTTATTTAGATAAATACGAGCAGGACCGGCAGCCGAAATGGATGGAGCAAGCCCTGCAGAACTGTCAGCAAGCGGTTTCATTCGCCAGTGAACTAGCGACAGGACACATCTGTCTGGGCATGGTCTACAACCGAACCGGGCAATATGAGAATGCGGTCAAAGAATTTCAGGTCGCCCTGCAACGCGATCCCCTGAACGATGATGGCTACCGAGGTTTGGCTCATGCCTATCAGTTGCTTGGCAATATGGGCGAAGCCGAACAGACGTTTCAAAAAGCCATTCAGTTGCGCCCGCAGTACTGGGGCGGGTACAACTGGCTTGGCTCCTTCTACTACAACGCAGCTCGCTACGATGATGCTGCACGGATGTTTACACAGATGATCGCGCTGGCTCCGGACAGCTTTCGGGGCTATAGCAATCTAGGGGCAGTCTATCTGTTGCAAGGGCACTACGGTGACGCCATCACTCAGTTCGAGCGGTCAGTTGCCATTTACCCTACGGGCGGCGGCTATTCAAATCTCGCAACCGCTTATTTTTTCCAGGGGAATTACACTGACGCGGCTCGTACGTATAAGAGGGCGGTACAGGTCGGAGGAAACGAAATCATTGCGTACCAAGCTTGGCGAAACTTAGGTGAGGCCTATTACTGGGTACCTGGCCAGCGCTCCCAAGCGCAAGCAGCCCTCGAGAAAGCGATTGTACTGGCCAACGAGAGGCTCGCGATGAACCCACGGGACGTCGATGCCATCTACGAGATTGCATTCTGTGATGCGCTGCTGCAGCAACGTGCTCCAGCCTTGGACCACTTAAACCGAGCCCTGGCGATTTCTCCGGGCGATCCGGAACTGCTCTTCACCGCGGGTAAGATCTATGTCTTACTAGGAGAGCCCGAACGCGGTTTAAATTTTCTGAACAAAGCCCTACAGGCTCACTACTCCTCAAATTTCATCCGCGATGACCCAGCATTCAAGAGTCTGGCCAACAACGTGCAATTCCAAAAGCTCGTTGGCGGTTTGAATTAACTAGGAGGATTACCATGAGCGCTGCTCCCCAATTGGGTTTCAATCAAAAACGAGTTCTTGTCCAACATCATGAAGGGGGAATTCCGACGGTTGACCAAGATTCCATTACCGTATGGCGTGGGCAAGACGAGATCCACTGGATTTGCGATCATCCTGGAAAGAAGTTCACTATTAGATTCAAAAAGGACAGCCCTTTTGCTAGTGGAACATTCGACGAGACTAACTATAATTCAGGTCCCACCCTCACAGGGGTCCGGAGCGGAGACTTCTATTACAGCGTCGAGATAGATGGGCAGATCAACGATCCAAAGGTGATCGTTCAACCCTAACTGCCTAACTGAAAGAATAGTCCTTCTATCCGAAAGGATAGTTCTCTGCCGGTGCAGCCATATCCAGCGTCTTAGAAGCGCAATTGGTGCACAGTGCGCCTTCCTTGAGGTCGATCCATTCGACTGCATGGGAAGGCGCCATGGCGCAGCGGTAGTCTTCGCAGTGAGTGAGATCCAACGTGTGCCCGATTTCATGAACCGATTCCTTGAGTAGCCTTTCGAGGAAGAGGGTCGGGTCTGCGCGAAGTCCGTAAAACTCCTGTCGTAACCGGTGTGCGGAGACGACTGCACAGGGCCCACCCATCTGAGCTTCGCC
>JBLNFC010000444.1:0-11554 GCA_050263355.1 Acidobacteriota bacterium | reverse complement strand
GCGGAGCCTCTGCGCTTCACTAGGAATGTCGTCCTATCAATACTTCGAATGTCGTCGTATCAATACTTCGGCATCTTGGGATCGACGCGGTCGGCCCACGCCAGAATCCCGCCAGCCAGGTTGTGGACCTTCTTAAAGCCGGCCTGCTGCAGGAAGTTGACGGCCTTAGCGCTGCGCACGCCGGAGCGGCAGTGGGCGACGATCTCGCGGCTGGAATCGAGTTCACTGACCCGCTTCGGCAGGTCGCCCAACGGGATCAGATGTCCGCCGATATTGCAAATCTGATATTCGTGGGGCTCGCGCACGTCGAGGACGAACAGGTCTTCGCCGGCGTCCAGCCTGCGTTTTAGCTCTTCCACTTGCATCTCAACAACGCCTGTTTCCACCGGCTTCTCCTCGCCGCGAATTCCGCAGAACTCGTTGTAGTCTATCAGCTGGGTAACAGTGGGATTCTTGCCGCAGACCGGGCAATCCGGATTCTTGCGCAGCTTCAGCTCGCGAAACTTCATGCCGAGCGCGTCGATCAGCAGGAGACGTCCTATCAGCGGCTCACCTTTACCGAGAATCAGTTTGATCACTTCCGTGGCCTGCATCACGCCGACCAGTCCCGGCAAAATGCCGAGTACTCCGCCCTCGGCACAGGAGGGAACCAATCCCGGCGGTGGCGGCTCGGGATACAAGCAGCGATAGCAGGGGCCCTCTTCGGTGGCGAAGACGCTGGCCTGACCTTCAAAGCGGAAGATTGAGCCATAGACGTTGGGCTTGCCGGTGAGCACACAGGCATCGTTTACCAGATAGCGGGTTGGGAAATTGTCGGTGCCGTCGGCAACGATGTCGAATTCGTTGAAGAGGGCGAGAGCGTTCTCACTGGTGAGCTTCGTTTCAAAGGTGCGCAGGTTGAGGAATGGATTGATGGCTTTCAGCTTGTCGGCTGCAGAATCGAGTTTCTTGCGACCTACATCAGCGGTGGTGTGGATGATCTGGCGCTGGAGATTGGTGTAGTCGACCACATCGAAGTCGACGATGCCGAGGGTGCCGACGCCGGCGGCGGCCAAGTACAAGGCCAGCGGCGAGCCCAGGCCACCTGCACCGATACATAGCACGCGAGCCGCCTTGAGCTTCTGCTGGCCCTCCATGCCCACCTCGGGCATGATCAGGTGACGCGAGTAGCGCAGAATTTCGTCATTATTCAAAGTGACGGCTTCGGGTTTTGCTTCGGTTATTGTGGCCATGAGAACCTCGGGCTAATTTCAGATTTTAGATGTCAGATTGCAGAGTTTTCGGATTTACGGACTGACCAAGTCTGCCGGCTACAGACAACAACAGCAACAGGAGGGACGACAACAGCGCATTGTGGAGGGTGATTTCAATTCTAGAATCCGTAAATACGAGAATTCGTTGGTGTTCCCGCTGCCTCCGGCAATCGAAGGCACGATAGAGATGTTATCACTCTCTCTTACCGCGGTGTCTTCCTTTTGCAAGTAGCGGATGTCCTCGTCGTTGAGGTAAACGTTAACAAAGGCGCGGAGCTTGCCGTCATCGGTGTAGAGGTGGCGGCGAAGGTCAGGATGCTTGGTGACCAGCCCGGAAAGGGCCTGGCCTACGGTGCCGCCTTGAACCTCCACCGTACCCTGCTTTCCGGCGTACTGCCGCAGAGGCGTAGGTATGTGGATTTTGATCATAGCTTGATAACAGGATGCTCGCGGATGAACCAAAGATTCACCCGGTGCAGCTATGTTATTACGTTGGCTGCGGAAGTGCATCCAGATGACGCCGGATAAGCCCTCTCGATCGCCGGCAGGTTTCTTCGCGCTAGGCGTGTTCTCTTCTTTGGCAGCCTCATGGCGACGTTTGCGGCCATAACGCTGCTGAAACCGGGGACTTTCCTGGATCAGGCATGGAAGTTGAATATGTCGGCACACGAACAGATGCTCGCGCTCGGGAGAGTCGTCGGAATTCCATTCATCGTGTTAGCCGTCGTCCTGTTTCTGGCGGGCTGGGTTGGATTCGCCGGCGCTATTGGGGGTGGGTGCTGGGGGTGTCGGTAATCGGGATCAATCTTGCGGGCGATATTACCCATTTCTTTCTAGGTGATCGGCTGAAGAGTGGGGTGGGCGTCGTGATTGCGTCACTGCTTCTGTTTTATATGACTCGCGAGAAGGTGCGCGGCTACTTTCTCGAGCAATATAGGTTGGCGCAATGAGCCGGTACGCGGGCCTGCGCCATGCCTTCCGACAGTGCGGGGGCTAGCGTGGTGATGCGTGGTGATCCCTCGAACAGCGTCCAGAGCTGATCCGCGGTTACGCGATAAACCACGTATGCGCTGCCCACGTCCGAAACTTCGCGGAAGAGCAGTTCGCCTCGGCCATCGCCGTCGGCGTCCACCGCGTCGATCAATTCCAGACGAGCAGTGACGTCGAGGTGCTGATTGTCTGTCACTGAAGAAAGCAGCTTGCGCAGTTCGCCATTGAAATCAGACCGGGCGACCACGGTAACGTAGTATTCGCGAGCGGCTTCGCTGCCGGCCTTGGCTGACTGAGGTAGCGTGGCCTTTGCCGACAGCACTAGAATCGGCTCATTGTTGGTCGCGATATCGAAGACACGCAGCTTTACATCTTCAAAGTTGGGCGGAGCTGGCTTCACCGAAGACCTGCTTCGACGCGAGGAGGTTGAGCTCTCCGCCGGCAGCTCCGACTGCTTTGCCTGCTTGGCCACTTCGGTTGCGGCCAACGCCAGCATCTTCTTCCGAAACGTCTGCTCTTCCTCCGGCTTCATGTCGAAGGTGTAGGGACGAGGCTCAGGCCCATCCGCATCAGATATTGCCGGAATGAGCTGCGGAGTTTTCGCAATCGTTGGCGTAGCTGAGGGCTTCGCAGCAGTAGCAGCAGTGCCCGATGTGGATGCAGTTTTTGGAGCAGGTGCGGTCGACGTCTTCCTGGAAGGCGTTTCGACCGTGTGTCTTGGAGGAGGAATTCCACGACGCAAATGCGGACGGTTGGGATCGTTCTCCTCGGCGGTTTCAGGCGCTGAGGAAGTAGGCGGAGGCGTGCTATTGGCCGCGGATGGCGTATTCGGCGCGGAGGTGGTTGAGGCCCCTGATGGAGCACTCTGTGGGGCGGAAGGCGCGGATGTAGTTCCCGCCGGCGTGCTTTCTGCAGGCTTACTGTCGGCCGGCTTCTGCTCCGGCTTGGTGTCGGTGGATTTGCCTTCGGCTGCTGTTTTGCCGGGTCGGCGCAGGGTGGGCGGACGATCCTCTTCCTCGCGCGGCTTGGCTTCGGCTTGCAATGCGGTAGATTTCTTTGGAGCAGAACCCGCTGCCTCCCAGTCGCCTTCCGCAATCCACGCTTTAGTCTGCTGCTGCTGCAGAACTCCTTTTACGGTGAAGAGGCCAATAGGCTGCCCCGTTCGTTGCGCTTCGTAAACGGTTCCTCCTTCCAGCGCCATGGGAACTGGATTGGCCTTGTATATGCCCGCATCGAAAAACTGTCCTTCGACGAGAATGCAAACCGGGATGAGGCGGGCCTTGCCGTTTTCTGGCAGTTGCAACAAAGCCATTGCCCGCGGCCCTTTGCTCTTCGTAGCACTGCGACCCGATTGCGCCCGAAGTAACTTCGGAGCACCCAGAATCAAGAGCAGGCAGATGACGGCCCAGCTACTCCTGCGGTATAACCGTGAGCGAAGCGGAGAGATAGCCATGGATGTTAATGATAAAGCCCCTGACTTCACTTTGCCGGATGAGAACGAAAAGCCGGTGTCGCTGAAGGATTTTCGAGGCAAGACAGTAGTTTTGTTCTTTTTTCCCAAAGCCGATACTCCCGGCTGAACCATCGAAGCTCGCGGGTTCCGCGAATCGTACAAGAAGCTGCAAAAGGCCGGTGCCGTGGTCCTCGGCATATCGGCAGATAAGCCGGCCACTCAGAAGAAATTTCAAGACAAGTACGACCTGCCCTATACCTTGCTTTCCGATGTGGACAAGAAAACATGCGAAGCTTTCGGCGTGGTCAAGGAAAAGAATATGTACGGCCGCAAGGTCATGGGCATTGCGCGCACCACGTTTGTGATCGGTCCGGATGGAAAAATTGTGCATGTGTTCGAAAAAGTAATACCCGAGGGCCACGCGGAAGAGGTGCTGACGTTTCTAAAAGACGGGAAGAAAGCAGCGAAGGCGAAGTAGTTGGCGAAAGCCGGCTATCTACGAGGACCGAAATGCAATTGCATGGGTCCTTCGGCCCGCAAAGAACGCGGGCCTCAGGATGACAATTCAGACTAGGTAAAGAGCGCTACTTCTTCTTTGCTGCTGCGGTTGTGGTGAATGTAATCGCCGTCTCGGCATGGACCACAGCTTCCTCCTTGCCCGTCGCTGCCGCGAGTCCGGTGCCTGCGCCGGCGCCGGCTGCGGTTCCGATGAGAGCGCCTTTACCGCCGCCCATCAGACCGCCTAGTAACGCGCCAGCAGCCGCGCCGCCGCCAATCTTGGTAACGTTGCTCTTGGTGTGACTCTTACCCTTGGCGCGAAACGCACTGGTGGATACCGGCGTTCCATCGACCGAGACCAGGCGCAGAGTCAACTCGCCGGGTGCGTGCAGACGTCCGCTGGACTTAGCTGCACTTATTTTGATTTTCACCGGCGCGGGAGCCTTGATCACGGTCTTGCCATCAGCCACCACATCGCGCGCCAACGTGCCAGACACAATCTGTCCTGTCCTGGCCGAGCCCGAGTTAATTTGCGATTCTGTGCGGATGGTGATTTTGGTGCCTGCGGGAATCGTTTGCGCCCCTGCTAGCATTCCTAAACACAGCAGAATGGCGGCGAACCTGACAACTTGTTTCAACATTAAGAAATCCTCCTGCGGAATTGGTGTTACCAGGACCAGAGATATCTGCGTGGCTTGCAAAAATGCGCTTTGCGAACGTGAGTTGTACACGAATGTAGCAGGATGTGCCGGGAAACAATATGAGAAAGGTGCGGAGGCTGAAACGAAAGTTCTACGACCGTGATCCACGAGAAGTGTCGCGCGATCTGCTGGGGAAACTGCTGGTCAGGAACGAAAGTAATCAGATGATCAGCGGACGCATCGTGGAAGTGGAAGCCTATTTGAGCGATGACCCGGCAGCCCATTCGGCGGCGGGGAGGACAGCGAGAAACGATGTGCTGTTCGGACCTCCGGGGCGCGCCTATGTTTACTTCATTTATGGCAATCACTGGTGCTTCAACGTATCGTGTCTTCCCGACGGCATCGCAGGCGGCGTCCTTTTCCGTGCAATCGAGCCAGTGGATGGCATTGAACTGATGGCCCGCGCACGTGGCATTACGGTAGATGGGGACCGCGACCTGAGGCTGTTGACGAGCGGCCCCGGAAGATTGGCCGAGGCATTTGGGATTACTCGGGACAGGGACAATGGTAAAGATCTATTTGCGCCTGATTCCGATCTTTGGATTGGAGACGATGGATCGCGCGCACCTGAGATCGCCACCACGGTGCGCATCGGAATCACCAAGGCAGCCGAGATGCCGCTTCGGTACGTGATTCTGGGAAACAAGTTCGTGTCGGGAAAGAAGGTACTGGCCAAGTAGGAACGTGCAGAAGTGCGCTTTGGCTGACCTGACTGTGCGTACTTGCTGGCTGGATCCGCAATCAGCCGGAGAGAATAGTGTTATCGATCAGGCGCGTGTTTCCTACGTAAGCTGCCACTGCGACTAGAGCACGCCCTGAGATGGTATCGAAAGCTTCCAGCGTGTCAGGATCGACAATCTGGAAATAGTCCAGCCGCACGGAAGGGTCTTGCGCAAAGAGTTTTTGCGCGGCTTGCACCAATTCACTCGTCCGGCGCTCGCCGGTGCGGAACAGTTCCTCAGCGCGCAAAAGCGACTTACGCAGTACGAGGGCTTGCTTACGCTCGCCGGGATTCAAATAGGCATTCCGAGAGCTCATGGCCAGTCCATCGGCTTCGCGCACAATGGGGCAGACGACGATCTCGACCGGACTCTTGAGATCGCGCACCATACGAGAGATGATGGCGACCTGGGCCGCGTCCTTTTGTCCAAAGAAAGCAAGATCGGGCTCGATGATGTTGAAGAGCTTTGAGACAACGGTTGTAACTCCGCGAAAGTGGCCGGGACGAGAGACGCCATCGAGCTTGTCGCTGAGACCCTCGACGGTGACAAAAGTGATGGCGCCCTTGGGATACATCTCGTCCACTGCAGGCGCAAACAAGACATCGACGCCTTCCGTCTGCAGCAACTCGCAATCATGGTCAAACGTGCGCGGGTATTTTGAAAAGTCTTCATGGGGGCCGAACTGAGTGGGATTGACGAAGATGGAGACGAAGACGACCTCCGATTGCTTCTTCGCAGCGCGCACCAGAGACAAGTGGCCTTCGTGCAAAGCACCCATGGTGGGTACAAATCCGACTTTCCTGCCCGCCATTCGAACACCACGCGAGGCAATGCGAACTTCTTGCACAGTTCTGCAGATTTTCATGCTGAGACCGGCATGCGGATTCAGGACGAAGGAACCCATTGAATTTCCACTTGCGAGCTGTGGAGCATGCTGGCGATTTTTGCCTTGTTATCGCTGATGCGCGCCTTATCGGCGGATGGACTGCGGTCATCAGCCAGAGCAACGACCCGGCCATAAGGCCACGCGCTGGGTGGCAGTTGGGCGAGCGCGTCGGTGAGTTCATCGGACTTCATCAAGTGCTCTTCATTGTTGGTCACGTCCAGCAGACCTACGCCGTCGGTCCTTACGATCACATAAGGATTCTTCCAGGCCTTCAGATCGACTTTCTTGTAGATCGCGGGGTTGGCTGCAGGCAGGGCCAGCAGGCGCGGATTGGACGTGCTGCCGTTAACAGGGCCGGTACACGATGCGCACAACAACGTAAGCAGCAACAAAGCTGTCAGTCGCAAGAGGATCCTCCATCAATAATCTTACCGCCGCATAGCGCGCTTGCGCTCAAGCACTGTTTCGAGCGCCGCTTGGGTCTCCCTGGGGAGGTGATAAGACTCCTTGTCGGACGGATATTGATGCGAGATAACGTCGGCGCGAAACTCCTGTACGGCGTGGGTGATCAGGGCCGCCGCATCGCCATAGTGCCGGACGAATTTGGCGGGAGCCCCGAAAGTCATGTTCAGGATATCGTGGAATACCAGCACTTGGCCGTCGCATTCCGGGCCCGCTCCGATGCCAACCGTCGGGGTCTGAACTTCGGCGGTGATCATGGCAGCAACTTCGCGAGGTATTCCTTCCAGGTAAATGCAAGCGACACCGGCGCGGTCGAGAGCGACTGCGTCACGCATGAGTTGTTCGATTGCGGCCAGTGACTTCCCCTGTACCTTATAACCGCCCATGACATTGACCGACTGTGGCGTGAGGCCGATGTGACCGGCAACCGGGATCTCAGCATCGATGATGCGGCGGATCAACTCCGCGCGCTTTTCACCGCCTTCAACCTTCACTGCCTCGGCGCCTCCCTCTTTCACGAAGCGGGCAGCGTTGCGAACAGCTTCATCGGGACTCAGATGGTATGAGCCATACGGCATGTCGACAATGAGGAATGCGTTCTTAACACCGCGGCGAACTGCCCGAGCGTGATGCAGCATCTCGTCAGTGGTGACGGATAGAGTGTTGTCATAGCCGAGCATAGTCATGGCTAGCGAGTCGCCGACCAGGATGATGTCGATTCCCGCTGCATCAACCAGGCGCGCGCTGGCATAGTCGTAGGCGGTCAGGCAGGTGATCGGTTGGTGTTGGAGTTTCTTGTCGCGAAGAGTAGCGGTCGTAATTTTCTGGCGGGGTTCGCCAATAGGAGTGAGACTCACGATGTCCTCCAGTGCCCCTCCGCCTCGGGCGGATAGAGCCTGATCACATCTTTGATGCTATGTGGCTATTGTAGTTGCAAGGAAAGGGATGCGCTAGTAGCGCCTCGCCAGCCAAGCAGGATGCGTAAAAGCTGCACATAACAAGGGACTTACCGGAGCGGCATTGTGACTAGAGCGCTACGCGGGAGTCACACGCAGGCTCATATCAACAGCTCTGGCGGAGTGGGTGAGCGCTCCCACAGAGATGAAGTCCACGCCAGTTTCTGCATAGGCGCGCACATTTTCCAAATTAATGCCGCCGGAGCACTCCAAGGGAATGCGGCGTTCGTGGCGAGTGCAGCGCTCCACTGCCGTCTTCGCGTCCTGGGGCGACATATTGTCGAGCAGAATGGCTTCGGCTCCATGTTGCAGCGCTTCTTCCAGTTCAGCTAACGAGCGCACTTCCACTTCGATGGGCTGTTCTCCGCGCCGATTGAGATGAGCATGCTCCAGAGCCGCCGTGATGCTTCCCGCAAGAGCAATGTGATTGTTCTTGATGAGGACGCCATCGGATAGGTCAAGCCGGTGATTCTGTCCGCCGCCGCAGCGGACCGCGTACTTATCGATGACGCGGAGCCCGGGAACAGTCTTGCGGGTGTCGAGAATACGAGCCTTGGTACCGGCAATTGCGTCGACGAACTTGCGGGTCTGAGTTGCGACCCCACTCATTCGCTGCAGGAAATTCAAGATAACCCGCTCGCAGGAGAGAACGACGCGGGCGTTGTGACGGACCACGGCGACTGACTGCCCTTTGTGCAAGCGAATGCCATCGAAGATCTCGGGATGCGTGGTGACTTCGTAATGAGAGGTCACGGCGCCATCGAGCGCGGCATAGACATCCAGAATACGGGCGAGGCAGCCGATACCTGCGAGAATGCAATCTTCCTTGGCGAGAATGGTGGCCGCAGCGCGCTGGTTGGGGTCGATACACGCATAACTGGTGGCGTCACGCGTGGCACGGTCTTCGAGCAGCGCGTTCTCCAGAATCGATGTGATTCGCCGGCTATTCCAATCCATTGGTCGTTAGTCGTTGGTCGTTAGTCGTTTGCAAGTTCCGAGTTGCCAGTCCCTCAATCTTTGGTCTTATTCAGAATCCGACAGCACTTCTTGCATGCGGCGTGGGATGAGACGACTATTGCAGTTCCGCCAGTTTTCCCTTTGCCTTGTCCCGCAACACTTGCAACTCTGCCATGCGCGTTCTGAGTCCCTCTACTATATGGGGCGGAGCTTTGGCCAGAAACGCCTGGTTACCCAGTTGGCGCTCTTTGCCTTGAATCTCTTTTTCAAATCCTTCCAATTCCTTTGTCAGTCGTGACCGCTCGGCTGCGGCATCGATCTTCCTCTCATAGATAACATGTACATCGAAACGCGCCGTGCTGCGGGACCCAGCTTTCTTCTCCAGCGAGCCCTGCGTAAACGTGAGTTTCTCCACAGAGCCTAGGCGCTCCACCGCGCCCCGATTCTGATCGATCATTGCCTGGGTGCCGTTCCCGTGAGCATAGATTTCGATGGGAACCCGGACCTTCGGCTCGATCTTCAGCTCTGCCCGCAAGTTGCGAACGCTGACAATCAGATCCTGAAGTATAGCCATATCGGTCTCGGCTGCGAGATCGATTGTCTCGTAAGCTACGGATGGTCCCATTCGAAAATTTTCAGCGCCACCGACAGTTGATGTCAGGTTGAAAGTCTCTGAGATCAGCTCAGCTTTCTTGCAAAATGGAAACACGCGAAACGCGATCGATTTGACCGGCGGCTTGCCCTCGTAAAGCGTCTGCCAGATCTCTTCTGTAATGAACGGCATGATGGGATGCAGCAGGCGCAATGCGGCTTCGAAAAGGCTGACGAGGTTGGCGCAGGCAGTCCTTGCTTCGTCGGCATTTTTCGAGAGCAGCCGGGGTTTTACCAGTTCCAGATACCAGTCGCAGAACTCGCCCCAGAAGAAGTCGTAAGTTCGATTAGCGGCCTCATGGAACCGGAACTCTCGCAACGCAAGGTTCACGTCGATGGCTGTCCGTGTAAACCGAGACAATATCCAGCGGTCTTCCAAGGTGCCAGGCCAAAATCCCGGCAATCTTTCTGTTCGATCTAAGTGTGCCGTAGTCGTGAATTCCTGAACAGACCAAATCCCCGCTTCCTGAGCCCGATCAATACTCATGAACATGAACCGTGCCGCATTCCATATCTTGTTGGCGAAGGCACGGTAGCCTTCGGTCCTGCTCTCGTTAAAGGCTATATCAGTTCCCGGAGCAGCCATGGCGGCGAGGGTGAAGCGCGTTGCATCGGTGCCGAACCTGTCAATGATCTCCAGGGGATCGATTACATTGCCCTTCGTCTTCGACATCTTCTGCCGTTCGGCGTCACGCACCAGCGCGTGGATATAGACCTGACGAAAGGGAACGCTGTCATCCTTCTTCTCCGCCCATCCACTGGCTTTCTTGATCGCCGCATCCTGCTGATGGCCGTGCATGAAATGGCATCCGAACATGATCATGCGCGCCACCCAGAAGAAAAGAATCTCGTAGGCGGTGATCAGCAGCGTGGTGGGATAGAAGACTTGCTGGTCACGTGTTTTCTCCGGCCAGCCCAGCGTGGTGAAGGGCAGAAGGCCTGACGAGAACCAGGTGTCGAGCACGTCGGTATCTTGTTCCAGCTGAGTGTTTCCGCACTTGCCGCACTGGGTGGGAGTCTCGCGCGCGACTATGACACTCTCGCAGTTGGTGCAATGCCACACCGGAATGCGATGTCCCCACCAGAGTTGGCGCGATATGGTCCAATCATGGATGTTGTACATCCAGTTCAGGTAAATCTGGCGGTAGTTGTCGGGAACAATGGTGATTTCGCCTTGTTCCACGGCCCGAATCGCTGCATCGGCGAGCGGTTTAATCTTTACGAACCACTGTTCCGAAAGCCGCGGCTCAACCACCGTGTTGCAGCGATCGCACTTCCCGAGCGGCACCGTGTAGTCCTTCACCGCGACGAGAAAGCCCTGCTCTTGCAGATCCGCAACCACCTGCTCGCGTGCTTTGTACCGATCGAGATTGGCATAGGCACCCGCGTTCTGGTTCATGCGGGCATGCTCATCCATGATGTCGATCTGTGGCAGATCGTGGCGCTTCCCGGCTTCGAAGTCGTTGGCATCATGCGCGGGCGTAATTTTTACTGCTCCAGTGCCGAACTCGGGATTGGCAATCTCGTCGAGGATGATCGGGATCTCCCGCTTCATCAGCGGGAGCAGCACTTTTTTGCCGTGCAGATGCTTGTAGCGCTCGTCGGCCGCGTTCACTGCCACCGCGGTGTCGCCCAGCATGGTTTCCGGACGGGTCGTCGCCACCGTGATGAACTCATTGCTGCCGATTACCGGGTAGCGGATTTCGTACAGCTTGCCGGGAACGTCCTCGTGCTTGACTTCGAGATCAGAGATCGCAGTTTCGCAGCGCGGGCACCAGTTGACGATGTACTTGCCGCGATAGATCAGACCTTCTTCGTAAAGCCGGACGAAGACTTCGCGCACGGCACGCGAGAGGTTCTCGTCCATGGTGAAGTATTCGCGATCCCAGTCGACCGAGGCGCCGAGCCGCTTCATCTGATCGAGGATGGCGCCGCCGTACTCGCGCTTCCATTCCCATACGCGCTCCACGAATTTTTGCCGGCCCAGATCGCGGCGCTTCTTACCTTCTTTTGCGAGTTGGCGTT
>JBLNFC010000443.1:0-2557 GCA_050263355.1 Acidobacteriota bacterium | reverse complement strand
CAATTGCGCCGGACGAGCCCACGCGCCTGAGCGAACTCATCAGGGAAGGATTCCGGGCTGACCTGCTGCTGTTAGCGGGCGGCGTTTCGATGGGGAAGTACGATTTAGTCGAAGAGGTTCTGGCGGAGTTGAAGGCTGAGCTTTTCTTTACGGGAGCGCAAATTCAGCCGGGGCGCCCGATCGTGTTTGGGCGGGTGCGTGAGAAGTATTTCTTCGGCCTTCCTGGCAATCCGGTTTCAACCATGGTGACATTCGAATTGTTTGTTCGTCCGATGGTCGATGCTTTATCCGGGAGAACTTCTCAAAAGCTGACCTTCCTTCGGGCCAGGCTGAAAACCGAGATCAAAACCAGGACCGGTCTGAAGAGATTCTTGCCAGGAATTCTTTCCGGAGAATTCGAGCACGCCGAAGTCGAGCTTTGCCGCTGGCGTGGCTCGGGCGATATCGCGAGCACGGCGCGTGCCAACTGCTATGTGGTAATCCCTCCTGACCGGGAGCGTATCCCTGCGGGCGAGTGGGTGCCAATCATGTTGCGCTAACCAGCGTCCCCCGATTCTCCGCTCCGCGAATAGCTGTCGTTCCGTCCAACAATGAACACGCAGCATGTAAGATACAAAAGTAGATGGCACGGAAGCTTTCTCATTACGACAGCGAGGGACGCGCCCGTATGGTGGACGTTTCCGCTAAAGCCCTGAGCAAACGTGAAGCGGAAGCGAGCGCGATGGTAGTCATGAAACCAGCGCTGTTGAAGGCGCTGCCCGGGAACCCGAAGGGCGATCCGCTCGAAGTCGCTCGTCTGGCTGGAATCATGGCGGCGAAGCGAACCGCGGAGTTGATCCCGATGTGCCATCCTCTTCCGCTTTCCCACATTGATGTACGTATGCGGCTGTGCGAGAATGGCGTCGCCATTACCTCAAAAGTAACCACTACCGCCGTCACCGGTGTGGAGATGGAAGCCCTGGTCGCCGCCAGCGTGGCGGCCCTGACGGTGTATGACATGTGTAAGGCTCTCGACAAGGGAATTGAGATTCGACACATAATGCTCGAGCGGAAGTCAGGCGGAAAGAGTGGAGATTTTCGGCGCAGGAAGCCTTAACCACCGCGTATGTCTGCCAACGTCAAAGTGCTGCTCGTCGACGATAATCCCATGGTGTTGGGAATGCTCCAGCACGCGCTTTCGTCAATGGCTGAGGTGAAGACAGCCAGTGACGGGCCCGACGCCTTGCTGAAGGCAGTAGACGACCCTCCTGATCTGCTGGTGAGTGATTACCGCATGCCGGGCATGGACGGGCGGCAGCTCATGGAAAAGCTCAAGAGCCGGACATCGACAGCGGGAATCGCCATCATTCTGCTTGCAACCAAGAGCGACATAACAGAACGGCTTTCAGCGCAGGATCCCGTCGACGACTATCTCGAGAAACCCTTTTTCCTCAAGGAGGCTACCCATCGCATTAAGAAGGTGATCGACAAGATCGCGCTGGAAAAGATGGCCAAGTCGGTTTCGAGCGACGGCATTGTGCGTGGCAATCTCTCGCAGATGAACGTGATCGATCTTGTGCAATCGCTGGAGATGGGGCGCAAGAGCTGCTTGCTGACTCTGAAGAACGACCAAGACCGCTGCCAGATGTATTTTCGCGAAGGCCAGGTCATGCATGCGACCTATGGTGAATTGAGCGGTAACGAGGCAGTCTTCAAAGTCCTGCGCTGGACGGGGGGCAATTTCCAAATCGATTTCGAAGCCAAGACTGCAGAAGAGACCACTACTCTCAATACGCAAGGTCTGCTGATGGAGGGCTTGCGTCTGCTCGATGAATCGCGGCGCGATGCCGCCGAGGAAGAAGAGGATGTTCTCCTCGACACCTGAGGTGCTCACGGCCGCCGTCCTGACCGTAAGTGATTCTTCTTCGCGCGGGGAACGCGAGGATGTCTCCGGCCCTGCTCTGGTTGCGGCTCTTCAGAAGCGCAACTTCAAGGTGGTGGCCACGGAAGTGATCCCCGACGATCGCACTCACATTGAAAATGCGTTGTTGCAGTTGGCTGAAAAGGCTCGTCTTGTAGTGTCGACCGGCGGCACAGGTTTGGCTGAGCGCGACGTGACGCCTGAAGCTACGCGCGCCATTTGTGAGCGGATCGTGGATGGCGTCGCCGAGCGCATGCGGCTGGAAGGTTCGAAGAAGACCCCTTTTTCTGCACTGAGCCGCGGAATATGCGGCGTTCGCGGGCATTCTGTCATCCTGAACGTACCGGGTAGTCCGAATGGCGCTGTCGAGTCGCTTGAAGCCGTGATCGATATCCTGCCGCACGCCCTACAGTTGCTGAGCGGGAACACCAGCCA
Source organism: Acidobacteriota bacterium (assembly GCA_050263355.1). GTDB lineage: Bacteria > Acidobacteriota > Terriglobia > Terriglobales > Acidobacteriaceae > Gp1-AA122. The sequence continues at coordinate 222 of JBLNFC010000443.1, read as the reverse complement.
TGTCACCACATTGGACGAGTAGCAGCAGCGAGACCTCATTCCGCTGAGTTTCTGAAATTCCGAATCGACGCTGGGTGGTCGGGCGTCGAATACGTTCAGAGTACGTCAAGAAACATGACAAAGATTTGGAGAGTGAGATATGAAGCAATTGTGCCTTGCCTTACTGGTTTGCCTGTGTTGCCTCACGCTGGCGCAGGCAGCGACCCCGGAGCTCACACCAGC
>JBLNFC010000442.1:0-3443 GCA_050263355.1 Acidobacteriota bacterium | reverse complement strand
GATGACGTCGCTCAACTCCACACGCAGATCCTGCTCCGCGAGTTTGGCTCCCACTTGATAGTCGTCGGCAAGATATTCGAGCATGGAGTCGAAGCCGCCAACACTTTTCAGATCACGTTTCCGCAAGGCCAACGTCGCCCCCAGTCCGAAGCGCAGACCTCCTTCGAGTTCCTGTGCGACCAGCACTCCGGCGGAAAAGTCGGTGGCGATTCCAAGCGCTTCTAACCGGGACCCGAGTGTGTCCGCCGCCCGTCCGCGGTACAAGCAGGTGACCAATCCGACTTCCGGCTTCGACAGAGCACCGGCTACACGGGCTAAGTAGTCCGGCGGGACGAGAATGTCGCTATCGTTCACAACCACGACCTCATGCCGCGCTTCCCGAAGCATCTGCACTAGATTGCTGACCTTTACATTCGTCCCGAGAATCTTGCTGCAGATCACCAGCCGGATGTCGCGTTTCGGAAACTCCGATTTCAGTCGCCCAACAACATCGATGGCAGGATCAGCGGGATCACTCACGCCAAAGATGATTTCGAAATTCGGGTAATTCTGCAGGCAATGGCTGCGGAACGCCTCATACATTCCGGGATCGGTGCCCTTGAATGGTTTCAGGATCGATATGCCGGAAACCTTGTCGGGCGCCGCGCCACTTTCTTTTTTCTGCAAGAACTTGTTCGCAGACCAGATGCAAACCAGGTGATAAGCCATGCCGCTGAACGTTCCCAATACGGCAATCAGCTCGGCGAATCGAACCGCGTAGTGGAACATTGGTTGGGAACGATCTTCTACTCGTATCTCAGTGACTCGATGGGATCCAAATTCGCTGCCTTCCAAGCCGGATATATCCCGAACACCAGCCCAATGGTGGCCGATGCGAACAAGGCGAAGCTCGACCATGCAACCGACATCGTGGCCGGCAGCGACGGCCAGATTACCGGAATGAAAAAGGTAATGATCGCCCCCAGCAAGAGTCCCAGCACGCCGCCCATCGCAGTGAGCATGATCGCCTCCAGGGTGAACTGGAGTAGAACATCTCGCTTGCGAGCACCGATTGCTTTGCGCACGCCAATCTCGCGCGTGCGCTCCGTGACCGACACCAGCATGATGTTCATCACGCCCACGCCGCCCACGATAAGCCCGACGCTTGATACGGCAAACATGAAGACGAAGACCATGCTGGTCAGCTGGTTCCAAACATCGGAGATGGAGTCCTGCGTAAAAACCGCAAAGTTGTCCGGCTTGTCTGGCGGGACCTTACGGCGACGCCGCAGCAGTTCACGCATCTCGTCCATAGCTTTCGGCATGTCTTCATGAGTCGTGGCCTTCACGCTGATCCAGTGCTGCTTCAACTCGGGGTGCATGGCCCGAAACGTCGTCAGAGGGAAGTAAACAATGTTGTCTTCCGGATTCTTGCCGCCTCCAAAGACGGACTTGCGTTGCTCGGCTACGCCGATAACTGTGAAAAGCTGGCCTTCGATGTTGATTTCTTTGCCGAGAGGATCCTCGCTTCCAAACAACTCTTCAGCGGTGTCGTAGCCGATGATGATCACGGGAGCGCGCCGCTCCTCATCAACCGCACCAAACCACCGTCCGGCCTTCATATTCAAGTCGTATACGTCTTTTACGGCCGCCGTGTCCCCTTCCAAAATCGTATTCTTCGCTTTGCGGCCCTGATACTTCACCGCGTAAGTCCCAACGCCGAATTCCGGGCGAAACAGTCGCACCCCAGCCGTTACCGCTTTCACGTGCGGTAGGTCCTTCATGGCTTCGGAATCTTCGAAGGTCAATTCCTTGCGGAGGCGAACCTCTTCGGGTGGCCGTCCGAAGGTGAATGGCTCCATGTGGAAGGCGAAAATAATGTTCGAACCCATGCTGCTGACCAGGTCGCGCACATTGTTGTTGAGCCCACTCACGATCGAGGAAATCGCAATTACCACCGACACACCGATGACGATGCCCAGCACCGTGAGCGCCGAACGCAGCTTGTTGCTGCGAATGGTGTCCACCGCCATATGTAGAATCTCACCGTAATCGTGCCGTCGTATCATCGCGTGTCTATAGTTCGAAGCGTAACGCCGTAATGGGGTCCAGCCGCGCCGCTCGCCTTGCGGGATACACTCCAAAAAATATGCCCACACTGCCCGAAACAAGTAATCCTGCGGCAACAGCCCATAATTTGATAACTGACGGCATCCCGATGGCGAGGGTCACGACCTTGGCTATGAAGATTCCCGCCAGCACGCCCATGGCGCCGCCGATCAAGGCCATGGTGCTGGATTCGATCAGGAATTGCAGCAGCACGTCCGATCGTCGTGCCCCCAGCGCCTTGCGAATGCCGATTTCTCTCGTGCGCTCCGTAACCGAAACCAGCATGATGTTCATAATCACGATCCCGCCAACCACCAGCGACACGGCCGCAATCCCGATCATCGCGTAAAAGAACGTACTGCTGAAATTCGACCAGATGCTCAACAGGCTCGCGTTTGTCTCGATATCGAAACTGTCCTCGGCTCCTGGAGCATCGTGCCGTCGCGACCGCAGTGCCACCCGGCTTTCGTCCATGGCAGTTTCGAGCGCCGAGCCCACTCCTTCTGCCTTGCCGGAGATTCTAATGTTGGCATGATGCGTCCCATACTGCTTCAGGTAGGACGTAATGGGGATCATCGCGAAGTTATCCAGGCTTTGTCCGAGGGCCTTTCCCTTCTTCTTGCCCACTCCGATCACCGTGTAAGTCCAGCCGTCGATCCGAATCTCCTTACCCAGGGGATCGGTGCCAGGCAACAGGTTGTCAACTATGTCAGTGCCGATCACTGCCACGCTAGCCGTACTGTTCACGTCGTTTTCGGTCAGCATGCGGCCGGCGCTCAGGTCCAGGTCGAGGATGTTGGGCATCGCCGGGGTCACACCGCGTACCAGGGTGTCGCTGCTCGACTGTTCCGCATACTTCACATGACCACTGTCATTCCGCACGAACGCCCCTACGAATTCACAGTGCCGACAAGCCTCTGCGACTGCCTGATAGTCCTCTATAGTTAGGTCTTTGCGCTTCTCGCCTTCCAGAAAGTGATCGACATTGGTGACCGCAGGGGAAACTTTGAAGACAAGAAAGACGTCAGCCCCTAAATTGAAGACCTTCTCAGCAAAGTAGCCATTGATGCCGTTCACGAATGTGACGACGGCAATGACGGCTGCCACCCCTATCACCACGCCCAAAAGCGTGAGAATCGATCTCAGCTTGTTCGCCCACAAGGATTGCAATGCAATTCGGATGGCTTCAGTGACGTTCATTTAGTCTGGGCACTAGGCTCTGGTTACCAAGCGCGGGCACGGGCTTCAGATCATCTTCAGAGTTTTGTCGTGCCTCAATGTAAGTCTAGCAGAGCGATTCCGGCCGAGAGCCCAGTGCAAGACAAAGAGCCGCATCTTAGCGCCGCACACCGCCG
>JBLNFC010000441.1:0-7927 GCA_050263355.1 Acidobacteriota bacterium | reverse complement strand
ATCCGAGAAGATCAAAATCCGATGTCGAACAAGACCAAGGCGGTAGTTCTCTTTTCCTCTTTAGCTATTGTGCTGTTCATGGCCGTAGGCCTGAGTGGCGTGCACGCTTCGAGCAACGACGGTGGTTACCGTCAGTTGCAGGTATATAGCGAGGTACTTTCGCGAGTGCGCAGCGAGTATGTCGAGGAGCCTAATATCCCGCTGGTGACGGATGGGGCCTTGCATGGTTTGCTGGAGTCGCTTGATGCCGATTCCAGCTATCTCACTCCGGCGCAATACAAGGAATACAAACAGCACAAAACCGAAGCGCGAGGTGAGACCGGTGCCGCAGTTTCGAAGCGCTTTGGATACGCGGCGGTAGTGTCAGTGATTCCTGGGAGTCCGGCCGACAAGGCTGGTCTTGAGGGTTCTGACATCATTGAGGCAATTGAAGGGAAAAGCACCCGCGAGATGTCGCTGGCAGAAATTCACAATCTTTTGAGCGGACAGCCGGGTTCCAACATCAGTGTTTCCGTAGTTCGTCCGCGACGCGCCGAACCGCAGAAGATTGTGATCACGCGGGATGTCATCGCCATCCCTGCGGTGAGCGAAAAGATGTTGCCGGACAGCATTGGGGTTATCAAGGTCGACGCCTTCACCAAGGGCAAGGCCCAGGAGATTGCGTCTCACATCAAGTCGCTGCAAAAGGCTGGCGCGAAGAAGCTGATTCTCGACGTTCGCAACGCAGCTGAAGGAGATGAATCGGAAGGCATCGCGACCGCGAATCTATTTCTGAATCATGGAACTTTGAGTTACGTGCAAGGACAGAAATACCCGCGCGAAGCCTTTAACGCGGATCCGCAGAAAGCAATCACGAGTTTGCCACTGGTGGTGCTGGTGAATCGAGGAACAGCCGGAGCTGCTGAGACGGTTGCGGCTGCTGTTCTGGAGAATGCGCGCGGCGACGTTATCGGTGACAAGACCTTCGGAGAAGGCTCAATTCAGAAGCTGATTGAGATTCCGGATGGCTCGGCGCTGATCCTCTCGATTGCAAAGTACTACTCGCCTGGTGGCAAAGCGATCCAGGATTCAGCGGTTACCCCGAACATCGTTGTTGCGGACAACAATGACGATGCCGTGTTGCCGGACGAGGATCAGGACTCAGCCCCCGCCGACGACAACACCAAAGTGAAAACTCCGCAGCCAGACGATCAGCTGCAGAAGGCCATCCAGGTGCTCAAAAATCGGGAAACAAAGTCGTAAGCTTATACAGAAGACTTTTTAAGCGCGCGTCGTATTAGAGACGCGCGTTTTCTTTTTGCCCCCACATCAACTCGCCTGCCGAGCACCCTGTGCCGCCCCTGTTGAATGCCGCCTTAGGAATTGGAGCGTCTTATCGTTGAATCCTTGAACGTCCTCATATATCGGGGCATGCGCGCAAGCGTCAAAAATCAGCAACTCGGAATTGCGGATATTAGCCTTCATGCATTCTGCAAATCTACTGCTCGAGGTTGCGACATCGTGGCGCCCAAAGCTTATTTGCGTGGGCGCTGTGATTCTGTTGAGTTGCTCCTCCACGTCGTGTCCCATGACAGCATTCGATTGCCGCAGAAAACTGTCGACAGATTGGGCAGGCCGGCTCCGCACAAAGGCAGCGAGCGACTCAATGTAATCCGGCTTGGTGATGTACAACTCAGGGGTGAAGCACCATGGGAACAAGGCATGGATCACCATCTCGGGCACGCTGTTCAATGCTTTGGCTGTGATCTGAAAGTTTTGGACGAGAGCCTTCAGAAAGGCGTCTGATTTTGACCAGCCACTGTGGAGCGAGAGAGATGCGACTTTTTCGGGATACTTGGCCCCAAGCCACATCCCAGTCGCCGCGCCCAGCGATAACCCCGAGATGTGTGCCTTAGCGATGCCAAGGCTTTGCATTAAGGCAGCAATGTCGTCCGCGAGGTGCTCGGTGGAATAAGCGCCTTGCGGGTTGTCCGTTTGACCAGTTCCTCGCAGATCGACAGAGATGCAAGTGAAGTGCTTGGCATACTCTGCGACCTGGAAGGCGTAGCAAGCACAGTCGGCGCTCAAATACGGGATGAGGATGAGCGGCTCGCCATTTCCTTGCTGGTCATAATTCATGGTGATGTTGTTGGCTTTGACCTTTGGCATGGGGATCTCCTTTTGGGCGGAAAGTGAGTTGGGCCCGAGCCTCGCTGATAAAACCAAGGGTCACGAGTGAGGCACGCCATCATAACTGCTGGCTGTCGCTTTATGTCAATTGAGTAGTGCGATGAAGTAGAGGGTGAGGACGCTTGAGCGTTCACGGCGACCTCGCTGTTACGCTGCCGCGACCGCAACATCTTGTAAGAATTCGCCAAACGCAGCTCGATCTTGCCCCGAGTACAACGATGATGCTGTTTGTTACCTCCGGCTGTTGATACCCGTTAACTACTAACTGGCAACCTCCAGCGGCGTTATCCTAGAGCTACCCAATGCATTTGACTTACGCGGAGCCACCCCAGGTTGAGGCCGGGGGGCGAAAATTCGTTGGCCGAGTTGTATTCGCTTTACTCGTGCTTTTGGCCGCGCTGGTTGGCGCCTCGACCGGACTATTCCTGGTCTATTCGAATGATCTGCCTCAAGTGGAGCAACTGGAACACTATCGACCCAGCTCGGTAACCGACCTCTACGACGACCATAGTCGCGTGATCGGCTCATTCGCCCTGCAGCGGCGTGTTGTCGCAAACTACGAGGACTACCCTCAGGTTCTCCGTGACGCTTTGATTTCGGTCGAGGATAAGGACTTTGCAAAGCATTCCGGGGTGAATGTTTGGCGCGTGGTGGGGGCTGCGTATCGGGATTTCGTTTCTGGCGGAAAAGTGCAAGGCGCATCAACGCTTACCATGCAGCTCTCGCGCAACTTGTTTCTAACACCAGATCGCACTTTTCACAGGAAGATCCAGGAGGTTCTGCTCGCCATCCAGATTGAGCGGCGATTCACCAAGCCACAGATCTTTACCCTATACGCCAATCAGATTTTCCTGGGACATGGGGTGTACGGATTTGAAGCGGCATCGCGATACTACTTCAGCAAACCAGCGAAGCAACTGACGTTGGAAGAGGCGTGCTTGCTCGCCGGCTTGCCGAAAGCACCGGGCTACTATTCGCCCATCAATCATCCTGACCGGGCGGTACGGCGTCGTAATCTGGTGATCAATTCGATGCTGGAGGACGGCAAGATCACTGCCGAGCAAGCAGCGATCGCAAAGGGCAAGCCGATTCTGCTCAACCTGCAGAAGGATCCTAACTCTTTGGCGCCTTATTTCGTGGAGGAGATCCGCCGCTATCTCGAGGCAAAATACGGCAGCGACGAGGTGCACGAAGGCGGGTTGCGGGTATACACAACGCTGGACATGGAACTGCAAAGGGCAGCGAACCAGGCAGTGCTCGACGGCCTAGCGGCCTACGAAAAGCGCCACGGCTGGAAGAGCCGGCTGCCTAACGCCATCGCCCTCGGTATACCTCTCGACAAGTATCAACACCCCGATTGGGATGTCGATCCTGAGGTGAATGGATACACGCATGCTTTAGTGACTGCAGTCAGTGCTGGCTCGGCCGATATCAGATTCGGGCGATACAGGAGCAAGATTACACAAAGCGATGCCGCCTGGACCAAGATGAAGATCTCCGATATTCTCGCGGTCGGCGACATCGTGTACGTGAAAATCCTGTCGCTGTTCGACGACTCCGCGAAAGTCAGCCTCGAGCAAGATTCTGGAGCACAAGGCGGCCTGGTCGCAATTGACAATGCCAGCGGCGAGATCAAGGCGATGGTTGGAGGACGTGACTTCGAGGATTCAAAATTCAATCGAGCCACGCAGGCCATGCGGCAGACAGGTTCTTCCTTTAAGCCTTACGTCTATACCGCCGCTATCGATCAGGGAGCCAGCCCAGACGATGTGATTCTCGACGAGCCAGTCACCTTTCAGGCGGGAACCGGGGTGTACACTCCGCACAATTACGACGAGAAATTTGAAGGGAACATCACACTGCGGCGCGCGCTGGCGCAATCGCGCAATATTCCTGCGCTGAAGCTGGCTGACCGGATCGGCATCAAAACCGTGATCGACTACGCCCACCGGTTCGGAGTTACTTCCAACATGCCGGCTTACCTGCCTATCGCGCTGGGCTCGGCCGAGATCACCTTGCTGGAGCAGACCTCGGCTTTCAGCGTTTTTCCTAACGATGGCGTGCGGATCACGCCGCGTTATCTCAAGAAGGTAACGGACTATGAAGGGCGGGTGCTCGAAGAAGACTTTCCCGACGTCAAAGATGTGGTGAGTTCTCGTACAGCGCGCATTATGACGTCGATGCTGCGCGAGGTGGTATTGCACGGCACAGCCGCGGCCGCTGCCGGCATGAAGTACCCAATTGCTGGCAAAACAGGTACAACGAACGATTTCACTGATGCATGGTTCATCGGCTTTTCGCCTTACACGACTTGCGGCGTCTGGATGGGATACGACGAGAAAAAGACACTCGGTACGAAAGAGACTGGAGCTCGTGCCGCGCTGCCCGTCTGGATGGACTTCATGAAAGTCGCGCTTGCAGCGCATGAGCCGGGAGAGTTCCAGCCTTTTCCGGGCACAACACCGAGCGCGATAGCGCAGAAAGTGGACACTCCGGACTCAGCGCCTGCCGGCGAGGAGAGTCACTGAGATGAAGACCATTGTCCGCCTTGTGCTGCTTGGGCTGGTGCTGCTCACGGTCGGAATGATCTCCGCCTTGACCGCGATGCATTTTGCGATCCGCGGACGCGAGGTCGTTATCCCTAACCTGGTCGGCATGGCTCCCGTTGATGCGCAGCGAACTGCTGTGGCCGAAGGGTTGGAGATGGAAGTTCAACGGGAGTATTACAGTCCCAGTGTGCCAGAAGGCAAAATCATGTCGCAGATGCCGCCCCCGGGCACCACGGTGAAGCGTGGCTTCCAGGTGCAGGTGGCTAGAAGTCTCGGACCGCAGCGCGTGGCAATACCCGATGTCACCGGACAGACGCCGCGCGTGGCCCAAATCAATATCGAACGGCGAGGCCTGGATCTGGGGACGATGGCAACGATTGCTATACCCAACGCACCTGCCGACCAGGTGCTTGCGCAAAGCCCACCTCCAAATGCCAGCGGAGTATCAGCGCCACGAATCAGTCTGTTGGTCAGCACACCCGATCAGCCACCAGCCTTCGTGATGCCCAACTTCGTTGGCCAATCGCTTGCGAGCGCGAGAAATTTGCTGCAAAGCGCGGGCATGCGGATGGGCAAAGTCACTGTGGCGAGCTCTGAGCCGGCAGTGGCAAATCAGGCGTCCACAGGTGCAGGAACGCCGTCGTCAAATCAAGCAACGTCGAATTCGCCCGCGCAACCAACTCCAGCGCAGCCACCCACACCGTCTCCGTCGAGCCTGATCCTTGCTCAAAGCCCGGCAGCGGGGCAAAAGATCGTCCTTGGCACGGCCATCGACTTCGAGGTAAGTCGTTAAGTCCGGGTCAGTACAGCTGCGAAAAAGCCATCACAAGGGTGCACACCGGGAATTGTGCGTAAGTATGGGCCGCTCAATAGTGCGCTCGTAGCTTCCCACGCGAGTTCACCTTCCGACTTTAAATTTTCGAGTTGGCGACTGCAAGGAAGGATCTGGAAAGAAGCATTCTCAGCCAGGAAACGTTCGATCACTTGCTCATTCTCCTCTCGCTCGAGAGAGCAAGTGGAATAAACAAGCCGCCCCCCGGGTTTAGTGCGCTCAGCCGACGACCGAAGTATGTCCAGTTGAAGAATTTGTAGTTGGTTGAGATCTTCGGGCCGTAGTCGCCATTTGATCTCGGGGTTGCGCGCCAGGGTGCCAGTCCCGGAGCAGGGCGAGTCTACGAGAACACCGTCGAACTTCGTGGAAATAGGCATTTGGCGCGCATCGGCAGCTACCGGTCTCACATTGGGTGCAGTAACTAGTTTGCGGAGTAAACGGGCGCGATGAGGGTGCACTTCCAGAGCCACGATCTCTGAATCGGGATTTCGCGCAGCTATAAGGGCCGTCTTTCCCCCAGGAGCAGCACAGCAATCGAGGATTCGTCCGTGCCCCACGAGCAGCGCTACGAGTTGGGACGCTTCATCCTGGATGCCGATGCGACCCTCCCGGAAAGCTTGTGTGGTGGTGATGTCGCCGGAAAGCACACGTCGCGCGGACGAGAGCAACTCACCGGGAGCGAGTTGAATGCCGTGCTGCTGGAGTTCTTTTTCAGCAGCCGAATCGCTGATGCGAATGGCAATTCGCGGTATCTGTTGATCGTAACTGCAGATTTCCTTGGCTGGTTGAGAGCCATAGGTCTCTATCCAACGCGAAACCAGCCATTCGGGATGTGCATAGCGTTGCGCGATCGAAGCTGCGGAATCATCTTGCTGGGGCGCATATTTGAAAGTACCTGGCGACATTCTCCGCAAAACTGCATTTACGAAAGGCGCCGCAGAGCGCTTGCGAGCACGTTTAACCAACTCCACACTCTCGTGAATAGCGGCGCGTGCAGGTACACGATCCAGAAATAAAAGCTGGTACGAACCTAGACGCAGTGCCGTCAAAACCTCTTTATCCAGCTTCGCTATGGGCGAGGAGGAAACGCTTTTGATGACGGAATCCAACAAAGAACGCCAACGCAGGACGCCCATGACCAGTTCAGTTGCTAGCCCGTGATCAGTGGCGGAGAGTTGTGCAGCAGGTGACGCATGAAGCAGCTCAGATGCATAAGAATCCTCCTGCTCGACGCGCAGCAAGATATCAAAAGCCGCGGATCGCGCAGGGGATACACGAGGCACACTAGAATTAGGTCGGTGCTTCACCACGATGTGAGTTTAAGCTGGCAGGCAGATATGTGCAGCAGAGTGATAGAGAAACGTCAGGATCCGCCGAGGCGCTCGCCCGGGGTCAACCTGTAACCGTGGAGAAAGTCGCGGGCAGACATGCGTTTCTTGCCTTCGAGTTGCAGTTCAGTCACTTCTAACGCGCTCTTGTTTCCGCAGCCCACGATGAAGGAATCGTTTTCCGCCACAAGCTCACCCGGCGTTGAGGTCGAGAGGGACGGGAGTGGTTTAGCGGCATGAATCTGCAACTGCTTGCCGCGGAACCTGGTGTAAGCGCCCGGCCAGGGCTGAAACCCGCGTAGGCGGTTCCATATCTCGACTGCGGTGCGCTGGAAATCGATGAGCCCATCTTCCTTCTTTAAGACGGGCGCAAGAGTCGCCTTGGAATGATCTTGCGATCTCCCGGTGAGAGTGCCTGCTTGCAGCCCGTAAAGCGTCTCGATCATCAGAGCTGCGCCCAGATCCGCTAAACGGGGAGCCAGGGTTTCTGCCGTGTCGTCAGCAAGGATGGGGATTTCCTTCTGCAAGAGAACGTCGCCCGTGTCGAGTCCGGCGTCGATGCGCATCGTGGTAACCCCAGTGACCGATTCGCCAGATGCAATCGCCCACTGAATCGGCGCCGCACCACGATATTTTGGAAGGAGCGAGGCGTGCACGTTCAAATTGCCGAGCAGCGGCAAGTCGATCATCCACTGAGGGATGATGCGGCCGTAGCCAACAACGATAACTGCGTCAGGAGCTAACGAGCTCAGTTGAGACCGAAACTGCTCGTTGTTCTTGATTTTTTCTGGTTGGACCACCGGCAAGCCGAACTGCAGCGCCGCGTGCTTTACAGGAGAAAATACGACCTCGAGACCCCGCCCACGTGGTTTATCGGGTCGGGTGACGACGAGCGAAACCGTAAATCCTGAATTTACCAGTGTTGTGAGGGTGGGAACCGCAAAGCGCGGAGTACCGCAAAAGACCACATTCATGGCGTGTCGCGCGAAGGCGTGTGAGTTACCATTGGCCCGCTTTCATCAGCTTGCGAATCTTGCGCTTCATCAAAT
>JBLNFC010000440.1:0-9742 GCA_050263355.1 Acidobacteriota bacterium | reverse complement strand
GGTTAGATCGGCTGTCATAGTGCGCGCGCCACCCGCTGGAAATCCGAGGTCATCGAGCACACGTTTCCATTTGCCGTTCGCGTCCTGGGCCTCGACATAGGGCGCAATCGGCTGGAGCTTGGCCTGGCCTGCTGCATACATTCCGGTAGCGGTGAAGTATTCGATCTCGCCGTGCATCAAGAGCCACAACGGGCCGCCTTGATACGGCTCTCCCAAGTCGAGTTCCAGGCTGTGCAATTGGGTGAAGCCAGCGAATGACAGCACCTGGAAATCGCCAAAGTACCTGTGCGCGAGTAACTGGGGTAACACATTGTGACCGTGCTCATCCCAAGCTCCAGCCGGCGGTTGCGCATTCCGGCTAAACACCACTTTGAAAGGCGGGTAAGGTGGATTGCTGGCGAAGTATTCGTTAGGGTAGACATCAACTCCGGCAGGATGATCCACGGCCAGCAGTCCTGCGCGATCGAGGTAGACCGCTTCTTCCAGCGGCTCCATGAAACGAAAACTCAGCTTGCCATTCTTCTCGCGAAGCTTCGTCGGGTCTAACTTCATGTATTCCACCGGGCGCGCAACGTTGCGTTCTTTGGGACCAACCCAATGCCCGACTACGCCAGCACCCAACATGTCGCCCACCAGCTCGTAATGCTTTCCGTCCCACGCGAACAAGGTTGGACAAGAACTGCCGCGACGGTCGATCTCCACATATTCCTGCTCACGGTTGCCTGCTACTTCGATTTCGTCTTGCAGAACGCCGGTGGGCCACAGCATGCGCACAACGTCGGCCTGCCTGGACTGTCCGAGGCCGGCAATGATTTCCGGCGAATTCTGGCCCAGATAACCAGAGGAACCAGCTATTTCCCACTTCTGGCGGTTCGCTCCGGCGAAGACTTCAACCTTGGTGCCGATTGCGCTCTTGTTATCCGCCAAGCCCTTCAACGCAAGCCGCAGCCAGTGATTCTGATTGCCACCCACATTTCGCAACAGCACGGCCGGACCATGATTCTGCGTCACCAGTAAGTCGGTCGCTCCGTCTCCATCGTAATCGCCGGTGATCAGCGCGCGCGGCGCTATGAGTTGCACAGTGTCGAGTCCCACATCCGAGGTGACATCTTTAAAGCCCTCGCGACCCAGGTTTCGAAAGAGGCGGATCTGGCCTTTACCATCCGTGGTAATCCCAACGGCAGCCAGGTCCATCCATCCGTCGTTGTCGTAATCGATGGCGACAACGCCCCATGCCGCTTTCCAGTTCAGAGTTGGGAGCGTTACAGGGGCAAAACTTTTTCCCTGCTGATTGCGCCAGAGCGCGACGCTATGAGGGTCATCGTGAGTAAATGCGATATCCATCCAGCCATCGTGATCGAAGTCAAAGACAGCGATGCCCACCGGCAACGGCATCTGCGGCTCCGTCCAAGGCTGCCGTGCTGGAAACTTACCCTCGCGAGGATTCTCGAAGATGGTCGCCGTTCGGATTTGCGTACTCGCCACGATGTCGATTGCGCGATCATTGTTGTAGTCGGTACCCACAGCGCCGACACTCGAAGCGGTACCCGCGAGTCCAGTCGCGTCGGTCACATCCGTGAAGCTGGCATCACCGTTATTGCGCCACATCATATTGCCGTTGCTTCTGGGGTCGAACGCCGCACCCGGGGCGTTGAACCGAGTCAGATACAAATCCAGGTCGCCATCGTGATCGTAGTCGATGAAAGTGACGCCCAAACTGTGCTCAGCCTTGATGCCAGCAGCTTCCGTGACATCCTTGAACCGGCCATCTTTCTGGTTGTGCAGCAGAATGACTCCGCCGTTAACACTGAGGGCGAGATCGGTGGCGCCATCGTTGTCGTAATCTCCTGCTGTACACCCGGTCGCGTGGAGCGCGGGATCGAGGCCCGCGGACTTTGTGGTATCTTCGAATTTTCCGTTTCCAAGATTGTGATAGAGACCGAGTCCGCCCTCCCTGCCGTTGTCTGCCAGTAGAAGATCAAGTTTCCCGTCGGCGTCATAGTCGAGGAAGCAAGCGCCGGGGCCGAGCAGAGCTGCCTCTTGCTTGGCAAGCGGGCCGCCTGTCGTAAGAAGTCCCGCCTGTTGCGTAGTATTCAGAAATTTCACGGGGATTGCCGGCGGCACGCTCTGATCAGCGCCCGGTGATTCCTCTGCCCGCGAATACTGTCCCTGCTCGCCATAGGCAAGGCTCATCGTGGCCCCGAGCTTGTTCTGCGTGATGTACTGGAATCTCTTCAGGTGTTTTCGCGCGGTTTCCGTGTCACCCGATTGCTGGTAGGCGCGCGACAAGCCGAATTCTGCCGAGGCATGCAGCGGATTCAGGTTCAGGGCATGTTGGAATGCATCGATGGCCAGCGCAAATTGTTTCTGCTGCACGTACACCGTGCCCAGCATGTACCAGCCGTCAGCATCATTCGCATTAATCTCGGTTACGCTACGAAAGGCGTCGACCGCTCCCTGCGGATCGCCTGAGTTTTTGTACAGCAGGCCAAGGTTGTACCAGGCATGAGGATCCTTGGGATTCGACTGCGCAGCTTCCAGCAAAAGCTTCTTTGCCTCATCTACACGCTGCAGATTCAGCAAGGCGACGCCTTGGTTGAGACGCGCGGACGCAAGTTTCGGGTCCAGCCTGGCAGCGTCCTGAAACGCGTTCAGCGCCTTCTCGAACAGTTGCTGGTTCATGTAGGCGCAGCCGAGGTTGTTCAGTCGCGCAGCCTCTTGCGCATTGCTTGCTGAGGGCTTCTTTGTTTGAGGTGAAGCGGCAAGCAAAAGCATGGCAATTGCCAGAAGGACTGCGATCGAAAGCGTGCGAGTGATTTTCATGGAGCGGGATGCAAGTCAGTTTGTGGTGGCCAGACTGCGTGCCGAGATAAGTGTAAATGTCTTGTATTGCTATTTGGCCGCAGAAATGGATCCTGCGCGCTTAACATGCGTTTTATAGGGACGGCTTGAGGCGATCCCCTTGCCTTCCTGCACCACGATGGTTTGACCCGCTGGTACCTTCGAGAGCTTATCCACCTGCCCGCTCGGCCATTGCACTTCAATCTGGTCGGCGCTGTTCTTATCGCCGAGTCCGAAGGTGAGCACCAGTTCACTCTGGGAAAGGTAACTGGACCCGCTCTTCACCATTTTCCACTGCTTGTCGTTACCCGACGTGACGCGCACGATGGCGCCGATGCCATCCCGATTCGACCTGGTTCCTTCGAGTTTCACACGCAGGCTATGGTTTGTTGCGCCTTCGCTATGGAATAAGTAAGCCGGTCCACCGTTAGTCATCACCAGCAGGTCAAGAGCCCCATCGTCATCGATATCGGCATAGGCCGCGCCACGCGCGACTTTTGGAGCGGCGAACACCTGTCCCGACTGCTGTGTAACTTCCTCGAATTTTCCGGCTCCCAGGTTGCGAAACAAGTGTGGCGGCTCGGCGTAGCTCACTCGCTTTTGCACGCGCTCGATCTCGTTCTCGATGTGGCCATCGGCCACGAAAATATCTTGCCAGCCGTCGTTGTCATAATCGAAGAAGAAGCATCCGAAACCCAGCGTAACCAGAGAAGCGCGTCCGACTTCCGAGCTGGGCGCCTCATCGACAAAGAGTCCGTTACCTTCGTTGTGATAGAGCGAGAGCATCTGGTTAGCGAAGTTCGTGATGATGAGGCTCACATGGCCCGAGCGGTCGTAATCAGCGGCATCCACGCCCATTCCGGCGCGTGCCACTCCGTCCTCACTGAATGCAATTCCGGCGGCCACCGCTTTTTCTTCGAAGGATCCGTCACGTTTATTGAGATAAAGCTTGTTGGGCTGGGTGTCGTTGGCGAGCAGAATATCGGGCCAGCCATCGTTGTTGTAGTCGAGAACAGCGATTCCCAGGCTCTTGGACGTGGGCTCGTAAAATCCCGCCTTTTGCGTCACATCGGCAAACTTGCCGCCGCCCTGGTTGTGCCAAAGCCGTGCTGAGGCTCCCTTGTAGGACTCCGGCGTGCAATAGGATTTGTGGGTTCCATCCAGGGTGCAGAACAGGTCTGCCTGGATCGACCATTGCACGTAATTGGCGACAACCAGGTCGAGCTTGCCATCTTTGTCGTAATCAACCCAGGCGGCGCCAGTCGAGAACTCGTTCGGTCCCCATAGTCCCGTTGCTTTGGTGACGTCGGTAAACGTGCCGTTGCCATTGTTATGGAACAGGTGACTTTGGCCGAGCGCCGAGATGAAGATGTCATCGTAGCCATCGTTGTCGTAATCGCCGATTGCAGCGCCCAGGCCGAAAATGGAGATCGCCAGCCCCGCTTTGCGCGTGGCGTCCGCGAATGTGCCGTCGCGGTTGTTGTGGTAAAGCTTCGGGGTGCTGGAAGCGCGGGCATGCCCCGGCCAATCCTGCCCATTTATCAGAAGAATGTCGGGATAGCCATCGTTGTCGTAATCGATGAATGCGCAACCGGGGCCCATCGTCTCCGGCAAATATTTCTTGCCGAATGCGCCGTTGTTATGCGTGAACCGGATTCCGGCTTGAGCCGTGATGTCCCGGAATGTGATTTTTTGCGGAAAGGCGGGCAGAGCCGCGCAGATGCACGCCACGAGAAAAACAGAAGGAAGAAAAGACTTTCGCATTTACCTGGAAGCCCCAGCTGATGGGATCGTTGCCCGGCGTACGGCAGCCACTTTGCTTTTGCTCACGCTCAGTGGCACGGACTCGTGCTCGTGGATCGCCTGCCGCTCGTTATTGTCTTCCGGATTCAATTGCCGGTAAGGCCCCGTCACCGCCTGCGCCGACTCGTCCGCTTTGAAACGAAGATACCGCGCCTGGTGCTCTTTAGCCTGTTTCTCATCTCCCAGACCGTTGTAGCAGAGCATCAGGTTGTAATGGGCCTGCAAGTCTTCCGGATCGATCGCGAGTACCCGCTGCAGCGTTGCCACAGCATCTTTGTACTTTCGCTGCAGGAACAAAATCCGTCCCAAATCATTGAGCGCGACTCGGTCGCGTGGGTATTGAGCAATAACTTTGCCCAGATGCTCCGCCGCACCCTGGTAATTGCCATCCGCTCGCAGAACCTTAGCGTAAAAAAAGTGAGCGCGCGCCAAGTCGGGGCTTACCGCCAGCGCCCTGTTTAGAACCGCGCGGGCACGCTCCATGTCACCTTCTTGCACGGCGGTTCGCCCCAGGTTCACCCATCCATCCGGATTTCCGGAGTCAATCTCCGTGACCTTCTGAAAAGCTGTCTGAGCTGCTTTCAAATCACCTTGCAGGAAAAGTCCGATGCCGTAATCATTCCAACGCTGCCAATCTTTCTTTTGGAGTGTGACTTTTGGCTGGGGCGCAGGCGAACTGCGAGGCAGAATGGCGACCGACACTTCATTTTCTGCCAGAGCCACGATGGGCACGTCTGGCACCTTCTCCTCTTTTGCCGAGACACCTGCCAGGGAGCCGGAAAAAACGAACTTCCGGTCGTCGTGCCTCTCTGACACCTGGGCGTTCTTCTGATTTGGATCAGGAACGCCCGCAAACGAAAACTGTGTGTTCCACCACGCGAACTTTCTGTAACAAAGCCGCGCGTGCAAGGTGATCTTGTCCCCGGCATCTTCCGGAACATGGAGGCGGTAGTGCACCGTGTCAGCCGCGCCGGGCGGAATCAGGTGGACATAAACGACGGCCTGCGTTGACCACGCATTTCGTTTATTGATCTGGTTCCCATGCTCATCGATTTGTAACGAACGGTAGAAATGCGCGCCCTTTTCCACCGGTCCCTTGCCGCCATCTTCGACCATGCCGCTCCAGAAGATGGTGTGCCCCTTGTCGTCACTCCCCTTCAACTCGAGCCACGTATCGTACGCATCGACCGTACCACCCGGAAAGAAGTGTCCAACTTTTTTTGTGCGCACAACCACATCAACCCGAACCGTGTCTCCGCGGCGAAGGACCGGCTGGACCCGGTTCAAAGGCGCCGTGACCGGGGCTGCTTCTGACAGAGTGGCCGGCGTGATTTTAGCTTCTGCTTCCTCTCCCACGGCGAATGTTGTCGAAAGATCGGTTTGAACATTGGCCGCAGACGTAGATTTGAGGCGCTCCGGCGACAAGGCGAATATGTCAACACTCAACTGCTGGTTCTTTAGAAAATTTTCCGTGATCTTCAACTGCTCAGCGTCTCCGTTGGCCGTCGGAACCGCCGTATTCGCCCCGGGGAATCGATGCGAGTGAACGAACCCATTGATGTTCCCCATGTCCTGCGAAGCCGTGAGCGGCATATGGCAATCGGCGCACTGGGACGATTTTGCGGGGTAGTAAAAAGACCTCGCCCCTTGGCCCGAGACCCCGCTGGCCTGCCAGTTATCGTATTCGTTGAAGCCGCGGAACCAACGATAGTGGTTTACCGGCACATCGAGGTGAACCTTGTGGCAAGCCGAACAAAATTCCGCCGTCTGGTTTCGCATAAACGGCTTTAGAAAGACTCGCCGATGCGGCTCAGGATTCAGCTTGATCAGAAAGTCGTGAAGATACCTCACCACGGGATTGTTGTTGGCCGCCAATTCGTGCAGCTTGGGATACTCAAGGTAGAAGTCCCCCTGCCCCATGGTGCTTTTAACTTTCGCAATCGAGTGACACATCATGCAGCCAAGCCCAGCCTGCGCTTCCGGCGAATGCACGAATTCTTTAATTGGCCGGTCCATCTTGCCCGCGTACAGAACCGCCGGATCGTGGCAACCACCGCACCACTTGGACGGCCTGGTGCCGATAGTGTCCTGCATGTACTCGATGCTCTTGCGGTACCACTGATTGTTAAACGATGAGAAGTGATGGACGGAGCTGAACCACTGGTCATACACGTCCTGGTGGCATCGCTTGCACGATTCCGATTCCATGAAGAACTTGCTGGGAATTTTTTTGCCCCCGTAAACCTGCGCAGAGCTTGGGAAAAATGGCCCTTGCGGGCCGTCACCCTCGGCATCCATGGAAGCCGGCGGCATCGCGGGATTCTCAATGGTGAGACTCTTCTGCCAGCGCGATTGGCGCATGTACCAGGCGCCTGCAGACAGGCCCACGAGTACGAGGAGGCACGCCAGAGCGCGCCCAACTGCAACTGCCGTACTTGAACCAGCGCGGCCGCTCCACCAACTCGCGAACGCGATCCCAACCCCCCCGACCGAGAGCACGACGTGCGCGTACAACGAGTTCCAATGCGACCGCGGAGTGCCCGTGTGGATCAGCCACAAACCGATCACGGCTCCAGCGAAAAGCAAAAGCCAGGCAAGTCCAGCACCCAGCTTCCCTTCCCGGAACGCCCGCCACACGGCGGGCAGGAGCAGGAACGCCGCTATGACCCCGGCCAGGGCGTGCGCAAACACCACACCTGCGTAGAAAACGTTCGGCTGGGGAAAAGCGAATAGATAGACGGCAGAGCCAAACAAGAAAATCAGTATCGCCGAGAGGAACCGGGAAGCAAAAAAAATTGCGCGTGTTTCTGCCATTTCAGGAGTCATGCCGTCCCGCCCACGATCGAACGGCAACTGGGAGTTGATGCTCAACAGCTTACAGCTGTGGACGGCATAGTGCCGTAGTATAAACAGATTACCGGTAAGACTTTATTCCACACTGATCGGAGGAGGTCGGGCTCAGCCTCACGGAGCGAGAGCCTTGTGGAATCTCAACCCTGCTCGGAACTGGTCTTTTGCCTCTCTTCCGTCCGGAACCGCTGAAGCACGCTGATAATCTCCGCCCCGTAGTTCGCAACCTTGCGTTCTCCGAAACCGTACGTGTGGCGCAACTCTTCGAGCGATTTTGGCTTGACGCGGCACAACTCCTCGAGCGAGGTGTCGTGCATAACAGCGAAGGCTGGAAGACTCTGCGAGCGGGCAGTTGCGCGGCGCCACTCTCGAAGCAATTCCCTAAGCTCTTGATCGACCTCATAGATCGCATCGGGACGAAGCATCGGCGGCTTCCGGCTACTGCGGTGGGCAGGCGTTCTCGGATCCGCCTTAAGCTCTGAGTCGGCTTGCGCAGCTTGCTTCAGCCACGCAGGCAGGTAGCCACATACATCGCAACTGCTGCATGAGGCCCACTTGGGCGTTTCGCCGAAGTGCCGCGAGATACATTGATGTCGACAGGTCCTGGATTCGGCAAAATCCCGGATGACGCGATAACGTTCCCATGCCCGGTTTTGCTCATTGAGGTCCGAAAACTCGCTGATGAAATGCGCGAGCAACGCAGTATCGCGCTTCTGCCAAAGCAGCAAGCACTCCACTGACGTGCCATCGCGTCCGGCGCGTCCGGCTTCCTGATAGTACTGCTCCAAAGATTTCGGGAGTGAGAGATGAATCACAGCCCTCACCGCCGGCTTATTTATTCCAAGCCCGAAAGCGACGGTTCCGACCATGATCCGTGTTTCGTCCAACATCCACCGCTCTTGATTGGCTCTTCGTTCAGGGGCCTCCATCTGGCCGTGGTAAGCGAGGGCGGCAAGGCCTTCTCCCGCCAGAAACTCGATGGTGGACGCTACCCGGGCGATGGTCGGAACATAAATGATGACACTCCCGTCCTTGTAGCTGCGCAGCGCCTGCACCAGTAGCTGAAGCTGAGACTTGGCGTCGCATTGACGGATTATGTAGTGCAGGTTTGGACGATGAAAGCTGGCGATGTATTTGTGGGCGTCGTTCAGTTTCAACTGCTGAAGAATGTCGTGGCGCACGCGGCGGGTGGCGCTTGCCGTGAATGCGGCAATCGGCCGTTCAGGGAAGTGGGCCCGCAGGGCACTGAGCTGCCGGTATTCGGGCCGGAATTCGTGTCCCCATTCAGAGATACAATGCGCCTCATCGATGGCAAAAAAAGCAAGCGGCACTTGTTGAAGCCACGCGACGGTCTCCGCTCGCGCGAGGCGTTCGGGTGAAAGATACAGCAATCTGTACTGATTCAAGCGAGCTCGGCGCTCGATTTCGGCCTGCGCACCTGGCGACAGAGTACTGTTCAAAACGGCTGCCGGTATGCCTATCTGCCGCAACTGCATTGCCTGATCCTGCATGAGAGCGATGAGGGGAGAAATCACCACCGCGGTTCTACCGGAAAGCAAAGCCGGAAGTTGGTAACACAGAGATTTGCCTCCACCGGTCGGCATCACCACACAAACGTCGTGCCCGCCGATGACGCTGTG
The DNA here is from genome assembly GCA_050263355.1 of Acidobacteriota bacterium. Lineage (GTDB taxonomy): Bacteria > Acidobacteriota > Terriglobia > Terriglobales > Acidobacteriaceae > Gp1-AA122. The sequence continues at coordinate 608 of JBLNFC010000440.1, read as the reverse complement.
AACGACGCGTTCCTGCAGGGGGCGAAAAGCGTCGTACCCCCAATATCGTCGCAGAGCCGTCAGCAAGTCTGGCAATTCCATCCAATCACGCTAGGCGTCCTCCAAAATTGCGTCTGTGATCGCCGAACATCGATCACGCCGAGAGACATTCGAGCATTTACAAGATGGGCGGTTCGCGCCAGCCTCCGCATTCCTGTTCGATCAATCCGGCAACCTCCAGCACCAACTCTTCCTGCCAGGGCTGACCAACGATCTGAGCTCCGATGAGCAAACCCTCCTTGGACGGTCCCACCGGAACCACGGCCGCGGGCATGCCGAGCAAGTTAAACCATTCGCAGTAGCTCCAGGCGTCAAGGTACTCGACGCTTGTTCCGTTGATGTCCCACCTGCGCTCGCCGTGTTTGAAAGCAGGAATTGCGGCAACCGGGCACACGACAATTGGCACTTCTTTCATTTGAGCGAAGATCTGCATACGGAGCACATCGCGCTGAATCCAGGCATTGAGCAGGCTCTCTGCAGTGTGGCGCGGCTCTTCGCTGGTCCACGCCATGAATTGCTTAAGAATGGGACTCAAGTCTTGTTCTCGTCCGGCGGTCATAGGACCGAGG
>JBLNFC010000439.1:0-3752 GCA_050263355.1 Acidobacteriota bacterium | reverse complement strand
CGCGACCGGAGTGCTCGCGACATTTCTCGGAAGCGATCCGATTACGGTTGGCGCAACGCCGGAACAAAAAAAACTCTGGCTCTCGCGAATCGCCGATGAGGGCTTGCTCTTCGCTTATGGTGCAACCGAACCTGAGGCGGGCAGCGATCTGCCGTCCTTGAAGACGACAGCGGAGCGCGTCATGCAAGGCGGAGGCATCGTTGGATACAAGATCAACGGTGCGAAACAGTGGATCAGCAACGGCGGAGTGGCGGATGCCTACACCGTCCTAGCGAATGCACCGGGAGGTCCGACGTGGTTCATCGTGGAAAAGGGCGCAAAGGGCTTCAGCCAGGACAAACCCGAGGAGAAGCATGGGATTCGGCTCAGCAACACCGCTGCGCTTGCATTCAACGATGTCCGCGTCGACGTGGACCGTTTGATTGGCGGCGTGGAAGGCCAGGGACTACTGCAGGCGCAAGCCGTTTTTGGTTATACCCGCTTGATGGTAGCCGCGTTTGGACTGGGGGCCGGTTGGGCTGCACTCGATCGGGCAATTCCTTATTCGACCAAACGTATCCAAGCAGGGGCACCCTTATCCGAAAAGCAGGGATACACGCATAAGTTGATTGTGCCGAACGTTGCGCGTCTGGAAGCCAGCCGCGCCTATATCGAAGAGACCGCCGATCGCATCGATGCTGGCGAGGGCAGCCTCAACACCGAAGGGGCTATCGCGAAGTACATGGCCACGGAGGCAGGCAATCAGGCGGCCGAGGCAAGCATCCAGGCGCTGGGCGGCTACGGTTACACGCACGAGTACATGGTTGAGAAGATCAAGCGCGACGTGCGCATCACCACCATCTATGAAGGCACCTCCGAGATCATGGAGATGACGATCAGCCGGGACCGCTGGCAATCGCACCTGAAGACCCGAGGACAGCACTACCACGAAGAAGCTCGGAAGTTAGAGGCCGTGCACATACAACATCCCGACGCAGGGGCCAACATCGCCGCACTGAGTATGCATGCGCTGGCCGTAGTCATGGAGCGGGCGCGGGTCGGGCGGCTTACACGCTTCCAACACATTCTGCTGCGCATGGGCGAACTGATCGCGTATGCCGAATGCGCGGGAAGCCTGTCGCGCCGTGCCGCTGGAATGGCCGAGAACAAACTTAACGAAAAAACGAGTCAGCGCTTTGATGCAACCGCTCTCGCGGCAATAAGCCGCATCTTCGCGCGTGAAGCCGTATTGAAGGTCGCTGAAGAAGGGTTGCGCTGGGTTGTGGGAGCGGCCGGCGTGAACGAATCCGAAATAGCTGGCTTCGGAACAAGCTTGGGACTGCCTGCTGTCCATCGCGCACAGGCAGGCCTCATTTCCGACATGGACTATGTCGCTGACGTCCTCTACAACCGCGTAACGAAGCGCGCTGGGCTCGCCGCGTAGCTGCAGAGGAGTTCGAATCACCTTGACAGGCCGCGTGCCTGTCCCTACCGAAGCAGGAGTGCCGTCATGGATGACACCGCGTATCGAGCGATCGCAATCGTTGGCTTGGGAGCCGTTCTGCCTGACGCCAGCAACGTCTCAGCTTTCTGGGAGAACGTGAAGAGCGGCCGTTACAGCATCTCAGAGGTTACTCTCGATCGTTGGGACCCCGCTCTTTATTACGACGCCGATCCGGCTACGCCAGACAAGACTTATTCGAAAATCGGCGGCTGGATTCGGGACTTCACATGGGATCCGATGAAGTGGCACCTCCCCGTGCCGCCTCGTGTGGTTGATGCGATGGACGTGGCGCAGAAGTGGGCGATCGCGTGTACTCGTGAAGCAATCGAAGATTACGGTTATCCCAAGCGGCCGCTTGACCTTGATCGCACAGCGGTGATTCTGGGGAACGCCATGGCCGGCGAGAAGCACTACCTCACAGCGTTGCGCGTGTACTTTCCCGAGTACGCTCGGGAACTCGCCGGGACCACTAGTTTTTCCGGGTTGCCGGAGCAGCTACGCGGGGAGATCGCGCGCGAAATGCATGAGCGCATCACGAAGCGTCTGCCGGAGATTACGGAAGATAGCATGCCGGGCGAACTGGCCAACTGCATTGCAGGGCGGATCGCTAATATCTACAACTTTCATGGTCCGAATTACGTAGTCGACGCCGCATGTGCATCAGCAATGGCAGCGATCAGCTCCGCGGTGGAAGGCCTCATCCAGAAGGACTTCGATGCTGTGGTCACCGGCGGCATAGATCGAAACATGGGCGCTTCCACCTACGTGAAATTCTGCAAGATCGGAGCCTTGTCAGCGACGGGAACTCGCCCGTTTGCGGAGGGCGCCGACGGATTCGTAATGGGCGAGGGCGCGGCTATCTTCCTGCTCAAACGCCTGGCCGATGCCGAACGTGATGGCGACAAGATTTACGCAGTGCTCCGTGGCATGGGTGGCGCAAGTGATGGAAAGGGCAAAGGCATAACTGCCCCAAATCCCGTTGGCCAGAAATTAGCAGTCGAGCGTGCTTGGCAAAACGCAGGTCTGTCTCCTGAAACTGTCACACTGATCGAGGGACACGGCACATCAACGCGGGTGGGTGATGTTGTCGAGGTGCAGAGCATGGTTGATGTGTTGAAGAGCTTTCATCTGCCCTCGCGCTCTATTGCACTCGGATCTGTGAAATCGAATATCGGTCACCTCAAGGGAGCAGCTGGGTCAGCCGGGCTCTTGAAAGCGACTTTGGCACTGCATAACAAGGTGCTTCCGCCTAGCGTGCACTGTGAACATCCCAATCCCGACATCGATTTCGCCCACTCACCTCTGTATGTCAACACCGAGTTGAAACCGTGGACTGTGCCACCGGACACCTTGCGGCGCGCAGGTTTGAGTGCGTTTGGTTTTGGCGGTACCAACTTCCATGCGGTTCTCGAGGAATACGTTGCCGGCAAGCTGCCCACGAATGGCAAGCGATTCATCTCAGTTAAGCAAGCGGGGCCTGTGATGGCACAAGTAACGACGGTAGATTCGAGGGAAGCTATTCCCACTTTTGACAAGGGATTCGGAAAAGCTCCGCTTCGTGGTGCCCTGGTGATCGGCGCAGAGTCTGAAGGAGGACTGGTGGAGCGTTTACGGGCGGTGGTTAACGATGCCCAGTCCGGTACTGCGCCTGCGCCAGCCGCGCCTGCCGAGCGCGATCTACATGCGCTTGAACGTCTCGCCATCGATTACGCCGATGCGCGCGATCTCGCTGGTAAAGCGTCAAGTGCATTGAAGGCTCTCACCGCGAATCAGCCTGCGATGTGGAAGGCTTTGCGCGCGCAGGGCATCTTCCGCGGACGTGGTGCCGCTCCCAAGGTGGCATTCCTCTATACAGGACAGGGCTCGCAGTACGTCAACATGCTGCGGCCCCTGCGTGCCGTCGAACCAATTGTTGCCGAAGCTTTTGCTGAAGCCGATCGCGTCATGACGCCGTTGCTCGGCAAACCCCTTAGTGACTTCGTCTTTGTCGATCAAAACGATCCTAAGGCGGTGGCGAGAGCGGAAGAAGATCTACGGCAGACGGCAATCACTCAGCCCGTTGTATTGGCGATCGATCTCGCGATGACCAGGCTTTTAGCGGCTTACGGAGTCAAGCCGGACTTCACCATGGGACACAGTCTAGGTGAATACGGAGCGCTGGTTGCGGCTGGCGCGCTTCCCTTCGATGATGCCTTGCAAGCTGTCAGCGCGCGGGGCCGTGGCATGACGAACGTTGCCGTAGAGGATTGCGGGCGCATGGCGGCTGTCT
>JBLNFC010000438.1:0-9732 GCA_050263355.1 Acidobacteriota bacterium | reverse complement strand
TTCCCGGGGACACCTCTGCCTCTCCACGTGTTCGAACCACGATACAAAGAACTGATATCCGAGTGCCTGGAGCAGAAGAAAACATTCGGCATTGTGCGCGCGGAGGAAGAAGGGCTGGCGGACGTAGGTTGTACTGCCGAGATCGTGGCTGTCACCAAGACGTATCCTGATGGGCGAATGGACATCGTGACCGAGGGGCGGGAGCGCTTCGAGGTGCTCGAAGTGGACGAGCAGAGATCGTATTTGCGGGGAGACGTGGTTTATTTTCAGGACGATGCCGAGAACCCTTCGAGTCAGCAGATAGAGCACGCCATCGAATTGCACCGCGAGATCCTGACCATGGGAGGCGCGCAACAGAGCCTTCCTGCGTCGGAGGACAAAATTTCTTTTTACCTGGCTGGATCGCTTCCGCTGGATTTGGACTTCAAACAGGCGCTGCTTGAAATGCGCTCCGAGGCGGAACGGATTGAGGCAGTCATTACGGCTTTCGAAGCCATCCTTCCCAAATTGCGCCGTGCCGTGCAATCCCGGCAGAAAGCCGGCGGCAACGGACACGCTCATTCCTAGGAGCGGCGGACGGCGACTGCCAGCCCAGCTGATCGCATCACATCACAATGTGACACCGGGCGTATAATCCACGCAGAAGAGCAGTTCCCCTGGGGGTTTTCCCATCATGAGCCTTCCGCGCACATTAGGTGAGTTGCGCCAGAGTCCATTTTCCGAATCGGTTCTCAAGACCCGGCATGTAAAAGATGAGTTACGTGACAATCTGGCTAAACGGCTCCGTCAGCCCTGCCCGATCTTTTCGGGAATCGTCGGCTATGACGATACTGTGGTGCCGCAGATCGTGAATGCAATACTCTCGCGGCACAACTTCATTCTGCTCGGGTTGCGTGGGCAAGCAAAGAGCCGGATCCTACGGGCGCTGACGACCTTGCTTGATCCGGCGATGCCATACATAGCGGGCTGTGAAATCCATGACAATCCCTATGAGCCGATTTGCCGACGCTGCCGGGATGAAATCGAGAAGCGGGGAGACGCAACGCCGATTGCATACCTGACACCGGAAGAACGCTACGTAGAAAAGCTGGCCACGCCGGACGTCACCATCGCGGACTTGATCGGAGACATCGATCCCATCAAAGCGGCGCGAGGCGGCCATGAACTCAGCAGCGAGTTCACCGTGCACTATGGCCTTCTGCCCCGCGCGAACCGGGGCATATTCGCCATCAACGAACTTCCCGATCTTGCGGGAAAGATTCAAGTGGGGTTGTTCAACATCATGCAGGAGGGCGACGTTCAGATTAAGGGCTATCCCATTCGTCTTCCGCTTGACGTGGCATTGGTGTTCAGCGCCAACCCGGAAGACTACACCGCCCGAGGAAAAATCATCACTCCTTTGAAAGACCGCATTGGATCGGAGATTCGCACTCATTATCCCGTAACCGTCGATGAGGGCATCGCCATTACGGCGCAAGAGGCCTGGACGCAGCGGAATGGAAGCAATCTTCGAGTGCCCCATTACGTTCAGGAGGTAATCGAACGGATCGCATTTGTGGCCCGGGAAGACAAAAGGGTGGATAAGCGGTCGGGTGTGAGCCAAAGGCTACCGATCAGCGCCATGGAGAATGTTATTTCCAACGCGGAACGGCGCGCGTTGCGAAGCGACGAGAAGTTGGTGGTACCTCGGATCAGCGATATCTACGCTGCTATGCCCGCCATCACTGGAAAGCTGGAACTTGAGTACGAGGGAGAGATGAAGGGCGCCGACAACGTTGGTCGTGAGCTCATCCGGGCAGCTATCGCCAAGTCGTACGACGAATACTTCGCGGGTGTGAACATGCAGCAGGTTGTGCAATGGTTCGATCTGGGCGGGGAAATCGGGTTGTCAGATACGGCGAGTGCGAAGGAAGTGTTAAACGGTTTAAAGAGCATTCAAGGTTTGATGGATAAGCTAGCGCCACTGGATGTGAATACGAAGGACAGCCCCGAGGTGCAAGTCTCAGCTGCCGAGTTCATCCTGGAAGGGCTGTATGCCCATAAGCGCATCGGGCGCAGCGAAGAACGTCTGTTTACGGCAGGAGAAAAGCAGCCTAAGCATCAAGAGAAACACTTTGACCGAGAAGAGCCGCCCTTCCGGGGACGGCGTCCCTACAACTGAGCCGGTGGACGGTGTCTGTCGACTCAACGGATAAGGAAGTAAGTGGAAGCTGGGGCCCCAGGTTATGAAGCGCGTCCGATACAGCAAGTACGTTCCCGATCCCGCCGGTGAAATGAGCATGGAAGACCTGCTCAGCGCTCTGTCCGACTACCTGCTGCAGAGCGGATTTCAAAACTACGGCTGGTACGAGTTGCCGAATGGGGACCAGACACTGGACGAACTTCGTCAGATGATTGAACAGGCTCTGATGGATGAGAACACGGTCGATGAGCAGCTTCGGGAACAACTCGAACGCATGAAGGAAGAGGGTACGTTCGACCAACTGATCGAGCAATTGATTCAACGACTGGAGCAGGAAGACTATATCTCCATAGAACAGCCGCACGATCCAGCCCGGCAACCGAGTCTTGGCGGTCAGGTAGGAGAAGCGCAACCTCAGAGCAAGTTCGAAATTACGGACAAGAGTCTGGACTTTCTGGGCTTCAAGACACTGCGGGACTTGCTGGGTTCGCTGGGGAAGTCGAGTTTCGGGCGGCACGACACTCGCGATCTAGCCACGGGAATCGAAGCCAGTGGCGCCTCGAAGCACTACGAATTCGGCGACACGCTGAACCTCGACATCACGGCGACGCTATCGAGTGCAATTCAGCGCGAGGGGCTGGATCTGCCTCTGAATATTGAATACTCCGACTTGCAAGTTCATCAGTGCGAATACCAGTCCTCGTGCGCCACTGTGCTCATGCTGGATTGCTCGCATTCGATGATTCTGTACGGAGAAGATCGCTTCACGCCAGCGAAGAAGGTGGCGATGGCTCTTTCCCACCTGATTCGGACCCAGTACCCAGGCGACTCGCTGTCCCTTATTCTGTTTCACGATTCCGCGGAGGAGATACCCCTCTCCCAATTGGCTCGCGTAAAAGTCGGCCCGTATTACACGAACACGCGCGAGGGATTGCGGCTGGCTCAACGGATCCTGCAGAAACAACGCAAGGACATGAAGCAGATCGTGATGATCACGGACGGGAAGCCTTCCGCGCTGACGCTGGAAGATGGCCGGATTTACAAGAACGCCTTCGGTCTTGACCCCTTAGTAGTTAGTGAGACGTTGCAGGAAGTCTCGAAGTGCAAACGGGCCGGAATCCTGATCAATACGTTTATGTTGGCTTCAGAGTACGGACTGGTTCAGTTTGTTCAGAAGGTTACGGAAATGTGCCGGGGTAAAGCCTATTTCACCACTCCGTACACCCTCGGCCAGTACCTGCTCATGGACTATATGTCTCGCAAGACAAAGACCATTCATTAGACCCGCGGAGTAAACTGCCCGAAGCTTCACGCCGCAGTTATGTCTGCGATTGACGGTCAAATGTGGACCTCTCCTGAGTTTCACCCGCTCGAGACGGCCGGGGGCATCCTCAAGATTCCGGCATTCATCGAAACAGACGATCCAGAAGGCATAAATGGCGCAAGACCGAACTCTGTTGCGACTGTGTAATGCGGACTTGAGTCATTCGAGACAGGGATAACTAAAATCCAGGAGGTTTGTACTATGAGAGAGTTTATACGCAAGACGATGCTCGCAGGCGCAGTCATCGGACTGATGTCCCTTGGCGCTGCAGCACAGAGCTCAGACAAAGCAGCGGGAAGCAGTCAGGATTCTTCCAAATCCGCTTCGAGCGCTTCGGGATCCTCGCAGTTGAGCGCAGCCGATCAAACATTCGTAAAGAAAGCGGCACAGGGCGGTATGGCCGAAGTGGAACTTGGAAAGTTGGCAACTCAGAAGGCATCGAGAGAGGACGTGAAAAAGTTCGGGCAACGCATGGTCGATGATCACACGAAGGCCAACGACCAGCTGAAGCAGATTGCTGGGAACAAAGGAGTCACACTGCCTACCGACCTAGATTCGAAAGACCAAGCCCTGAAGGATCGACTATCGAAGCTGGACGGCGAAAAGTTTGATCAGGCGTACATGAAGAACATGGTCCGGGATCACACGAAGGACGTCTCCGAGTTTCGGAAGGAGAGCACATCCGGCAAGGATAGCGATCTGAAGAGCTTCGCTTCTCAGACTCTACCCACGCTGGAAGATCACCTGAAAGAGGCGAAGAACATCGCTCCGAAGCAGGACAAGCAGGCGATGAAGGAAAAACCGGCAGCCGGCCAGACTAGCCAGCAGTAGTGAGTTAAGAACCCCAGCCGCATGCGTTGGCCCGATCTCCCGATCTAATGATTGGGCCAACGCGGTGGCAGCTTAAGAATCCCTCAAGATTTTTGCTGTTGCTGTTCGGCTTGTACGGCAGCTTCGGCCGCCTGAAAACCGATCTTGGTATGCGTGCCATCACAAAATGGCTTGGACACTGAGCCCCCGCAGCGGCACAGTGAAAAGGCGGTTTTGCCAGTCAAATTGTAGGCCTTGCCGTCGCTATCGACGAGCTCGATAGAGCCCTCCGGCGCCTCCACTCGATAAGGTCCATTCTTCCTGACAGTAATTTTGATTTGGGCCATCTGCTTCTCCTTAGAATCGCGATAGAAACAATAGCATGCAGGTGAACGGCGCGGGTGCTTGATCAATCCAGAGAAAGCCCGATGCTAGAGAGCTTCGCTGCTAGGCGGCGACAGCGCGGTGCCCGGTGAGTTCACGAAAAAGTTCGAGATATCGATCGACCATGCGCCGGGCCGTGAAACGCTCGCGGGCACGCTGGTAGGCCAGGCGGCCATAGTTTCGACAGAGATCCCGATCGTCGCTTAGTGCCCTTAGCGTTTCTGCGAGACTATCCGCGTCATTGGCCTCAAAGTAAATGGCGGTATCACCCCAAACCTCGCGAAAGCTCGGAATATCGTTGGCAACGATGGCGCAGCGGGAGAGAGCAGCTTCAAGAGCAGTGGCACCGAATGGTTCGTAACGAGAAGTGGCCGCGTAAATGGCAGCTCGACTGTAAAGCACCCGAAGCTGCGCTTCAGTCTGAGGTCCCTTCAGGGCGACGGAGAGCTGATCAGTGGCTACCTTTACGTCGGCGCGGATGGGCATGCGCGGAGCATAGGTCGGATTGTCGGAACCGACGATGCAAATCGAGAGTGGGTGCTTGTGATGCGTGAGGAGGGAAACCTGCTTGCCTGGATCCCAGAGCCGGCCAATCGAGAGAACTGAGTCTTCCTTACTGACGTAAGGATTGAAGTAAATGGGATTCCTCCCGTGGTGAATCACGAGCTCACGCCGAGGTTGGACGCAATAGCAACTTCGAAGGGCGTCGAGCATCCAGTTGGTCGGCGCGATGACGGCAGTAGCATCCGACAGGCCTTTCGCCACAACGTCGCGGTACCAGCGCAACCATCGGGTATCCCGGGGCTCATGGCCGTGCACAGCTACCCACCAACTAATCAGATCACGGTGAGCAACAACCACACGGGGCACCGTGGTCGGCAAACTCGCCACGGAAAAATGGCTGGCGTGGATGATATCGGGCATCACCTCGCCCATTACCGATTCCAGATATCGAAGGCAATCCTCCAGATCGGCTTCTCCCTCCTGCATCCACTCAAGCCGGAAGGCGGTGGGACGGTAATCAAGACCGTGGAGATTGTCCATCCACGAAACCTGATGAGGGAGGGGGATTTCACCGAAGCTGACGAGCGTAACCGTTGCGCCACTCGAGACGAGGCCGGTGACGAGTTCCCTGGTATAGGCCCACACGCCGGTGATGGTGTCTGAAGTAACTAGAATGTGCAAACGCAGCTTCCCCGATCGGGCATTTCGCCACCCAAACTTAAGCATTGTATTGTGAATGGAGCGTTTATTGAAGAACTACCAGAAACCTACGTCAGCGCAAGTTTTTGCAGCAGGAAACGAGGTGGGCGCAAATGGTTTGGAAGGGCGGGCCCTCAGGCTTTACTTGCTGTTTCTACAGTTACTTCCAAGCGATCTGACACAGCACGTGCCATCTCTTCGATGATGGTAATCTTCTCGCGAGCAACCGCCGGCAGGCCAGGCATTTCGAGTAGCAGATCACAGTTGAGCAAGACAGCGGTGAGAGGTTCGCGCAATTCGCTGCGCAACCTTGCTTCGGCGGCGTCCCAGGCATTGCGCACTTCAATGTCACGGCGCCTCATAGCTGCACAAACATCGCGGACCAGACGTCCAATCCCGCAAAGCGCACAATTCACATAGACGGGAATTGCCGTGCCGAGGTGTTGAATGATCAGTTCACCCTGTTCGGGATCGCTGTCGAGCAGGCACTCGTCGATGACTACTGCGACGTATTCGTTTGCGCGCAAGAGACCAAGGCAATCGTACAAAGTTCTTGCGATATGGACGGACTGGTCCGTTGCAACCTGTAGTGCAGTCGCACATTCCTGTGCGCGGTCAGAAGCAATGACAAGGAGGATCATGCCGTTGATTATGCAACTTCATCTCCACTGACGGCGTGATCAAAATACGGTGTTTAGCCGACAATCGGGCTCGTGTCTGGCCTATTTTGGGAGAAATCGATCCCACTTTGGTTTTAATCCTGGATCGCGTATTCCTTCAGCTTGCGGTAGAGCGTAGTCTTACCGATACCCAAGAGGCGAGCTGCCATCAGCTTGTCTCCATTGAGTTGCTCGATCGTACTGAGGATGGTCCGCTTCTCCAATTCAGCGATGGGAATGATTTTCGGTTCGCCGTTGCCGTCGGCAGTGAGCGAGCCTCGGACAGCAGTCAGTGAGCTGGGAAGATCGACGATCGAGAGGACCGACGAAGTGGCGAGGGCGCAGGCCCGCTCGAGGCAATTTTCCAGTTCACGAACATTCCCCGGCCAGTCATAGGCGAGCATTGCCTTGAGGGCTTCATCATTGAGCTCTCTTTTCGGTTGACCGTCTCGATTGACGCGATCGAGGAAGTGCTGAGCGAGCAGAGGAATGTCCTGACGACGTTCGCGGAGTGGAGGGATCCGAAGAGTCAGCACATTCAGGCGAAAATATAAATCCCGGCGAAACGTACCTTGGGCGACGGCTTGTTCGAGTTCTTTGTTGGTGGCTGCCAGGATACGCACGTTAATGGGTACGCGGCGCGTGCTGCCCACCGGACGAATTTCCTTTTCCTGGATAGCGCGCAGGAGTTTCGCCTGTAAGTCAACCGGCAACTCTCCGACTTCATCCAGAAAGACGGTGCCGCCTTCTGCGATGGCCAGCAGCCCTTCCTTGGAATGGTTCGCCCCTGTAAAAGCTCCTTTGACATAGCCAAACAATTCGCTCTCGATCAAAGTGGGAACAAGCGAACCGCAATCCACGGGAATGAAAGGCTTCTCGCGGTGCGGTCCGGAGAAATGAATGGAACGGGCCACGAGTTCCTTGCCCGTCCCGCTCTCGCCGAGGATGAGAACTGGATGTGTGCTCTGGGCTGCCTTGGCAATAATGCGATAAAGCTTCTCCATGTCGGGGGCGCGTCCAATGATGTTCCCGAACCCGTGTTTCGATTTGATCGACTCGCGGAGCATGCGGTTTTCAGTCTTGAGCTTCAGGTGGCCAGCAACCCGCTCCAGGAGCAGTTTCAATTCGTCGAGGCTGAATGGCTTGGTAAAGTAATCGTATGCTCCGTTCTTCATGGCCTGCACTGCCGATTCAACGGTGCCATGTCCAGTCACCACCACGACGACGGCGTCGGGTCGACGGCTCTTCATCTGGTGCAGCGCCTCGACGCCACCAACTCCGGGCAGCTTCAAATCCAAAAGCACAACATCGGCGCTATGACTCTCCATGACGCGGTAGGCGTGCTCGGCTGATTCGGCGACAAAGACCTTGAAGCCGAGGGAAGAGGCGATTTCACGGCATGCTTCGCGAATCGCTCGCTCATCGTCCACAATGATCAGGTTGAGCAGATTCGCTCCTTCAATCTGGGTAATCGGGGCCATGGGGGCCTCTGCTGTTGCCATAAGATTTACCTCTTCTCCTCAGGGAAGGTGGTCGGCTTCCCGCATACGCCGTCTCTTCCCGAATCGGGAGGAGAGTGCTGGGAATAGCAATCCCTTTTCGGGACAAGCATAGCTACCAAAATGGCACTGCTTAAGTGCAGTGATCACATAGGACTGTGATGAAGGTACGCGGCAAGGACAACAAAACAGAGGATGCAGTGGTCGAGGCTGATGAGCGACAGGAATTCGAGCCTGTAGGAAGCTGAAGGGGAAAGAATATGTGCTCTGAAAGACGTGCGCCCCCGGGGTGTTCTCCGGAGGCGCATAGGTTTTAGTTTAGGAGCTGCTTGTCAGGTGAGTTATTTTCCTCCGCCTGAACCTTCCGCAGATGCGCTGCGGGAGTCGTTCTCAGGCTGGGCGACGACACCGTCGAAGGGCGTTGCACCTAGGAGGCGTCCCTTCACGGCGCTGACGCTACGAAGGGTGTAACCCGCGTCGCTATGGCGCTGCCAGCTACGACCGTTGTCATCGCTTTGAAAGATGACACTGGAAACGATGCTGGTCGCGAACAAGCGCTTGCGCTCGGAATCATAAGTGACTGAGCCGATGTCCTTGCCCGGAACGCCATTCACAACGTGTTCCCACGTTTTTCCGGCATCAGCGCTGTGGAAGATACCTTCGCGGGACGCAACAAAGATGTTGGCGTCGGGCGTAATGGCCAGTCCATAGACGCTGCTGACAAAGGAGGTAAGCGGCGCCTGCTTCCACTCCGTGCCGCCGTCGGTTGAGACCAAGACGGTGGAACGTGTGGCCGCAACGATCATTTCGCGATCAGCCCGGACAGCAACGAAGTCCTGTTTCCCCATGACCGGGCCACCCGTCCAGAGCTTGCCCTGATCGGAACTGGTGTAAAGGCCGGCTGAGGTTGCTGCTAACCAGCGATTGGAAGCTATCTCCACGTCGTTGACGCGGGCGTTGAGCTCCGATCGCTTGGTGCTGTGGCTCGCTACTCTCTTGGTTTTGCCTTTTACCTTGATTACTTTTGTGGCGCTGGTCTCGCTTACAACGGTGTTGCTAGGCCGCCACGTGGCTCCATTTTTCTCGAGAAGAAACATGCCGCGGTTAGTGCCGGCTACGAGCGTCCCATTACCGGCCTGCTTCAGGGTGAAAACATCCCGAGCGCCAAGGCCGGTGCTGCGTTGCTGCCAGTGAGCCCCGCCATCGCGCGACATGAAGACGCCGCCAAGTTCCTGATCATTAATCAGGCCAACGTAGATGGTTTTGGGATCGCTATGATCAGCTTCGATTGCGGCGATATAGCGATGCGAGAAACCCTGATTAGACGCGCTAAAGGTTTGGGTGCCATCCGCGCTGGACAGGATTCCCATACGATCAGTGGCGAGCAGAACGTGCTGCGAGTTTCGCGGATCGACGAGGACATCGTTAACAACGACGTCGGAGTTGGTGACGTGCTTCCAGGTTTTTCCCAGATCACTCGACTTCCAGAGTCCCTCGGTGGTTCCGGCGTAGACGATTGAAGCATTGGTCGGATCCTGCTTCAGTACGCGTGTGCGGCGGGCCGAGAACGGGATTCCCTGAATCTTTTTGAACAACTCACCGGAGCTTTCACTCTTGTAGATACCGGAACACGCACTGGCAAACACGATCGAGGGATTTGCTTTGTCGACG
>JBLNFC010000437.1:0-6317 GCA_050263355.1 Acidobacteriota bacterium | reverse complement strand
AGAACTGCGTGCGCCACACCAGAGCTTGGCAAGCCAAGTCGTGAATCAGTTGTCCATGAAATGGCCTGTGATCTGGGCGCTACTGGCGATAGTGGCGATAGCAGGAATAACGCTGGGCGTCAGCCGTGAGCATCGCTTGGCGACGGGCAAGATCCGGATGGTGGTGCTTCCATTCGATAATCTCAGCCATGATCCTGAACAGGAATTCTTCAGCGATGGGCTGGCTGAGGAAATGATCACGGAATTGGGAAGGGTTGCGCCCCAGCGGCTGGGAGTCATAGCGCAGACTTCGTCGGCCCGCTACAAGCGAACCGGCAAGAGCATCTCTGAAATCGGCAAAGAGCTGAATGTGGATTACGTCCTGGAAGGAAGCGTGCGTCGCGACGGTAAACAGATGCACGTTACCTCGCAACTCATTAAGGCGGCGGACCAGACGCAAGTGTGGGCTGACAGTTATGACCGACCCGTGAACGACACCTTCCAGCTTGAAAGTGAACTTACCGATCGTGTTGCAAACGCGTTAGGGGTCAACCCGCGAGCAACAAGCGCCGAAGTGAGACTTATCCCAGCTACGCAAAACTCGGAAGCGCATGAGGAGTACCTGAGAGGCCGGTACGAACTCAATCGCATGACTCCGGAAGGAATCCTCAAGGCACGTGCGCACCTGGAGAAGGCAGTTGACCTCGATCCGAACTTCGCTCTGGCCTATGCAGCACTCTCGGACACTTACAGCCTGGAACCGTGGTGGGGCAACCTGACGCCGCGTGAAGCTTCTCCTCGCGCGAAAGCCATGGCCGAGCAGGCGCTCCGGCTAGATAAAGAATCAGCTGAAGCTCATTCTGCACTGGGCGTAGTTCGGTTCTACTACGACTGGGACTTTCGAGGCGCGGAGCGAGAGTTTGAGCGCGCCATCCAGCTACAACCGGGACTCGCCATCGCGCACTATTGGTATGCGGGGGTGCTGTCGGCGGAAGGGCGGCATCCAGAAGCCATTGCGGCGATCCAGCGGGCGCAAGAACTCGATCCGTTATCGCCTGTCATCAATGCAGATGCGGGCTGGTACTACTTTTACGCACGCCGCTACGACGAGGCTGTTCGAGAGTGCCAGAGGGCGTTGGAGGCGGATCCGCAATTCGGATTCGCGGTTAGCTGTATTCTCGCATCGCACCGGCAGCAGCACAATTACCAGGCGGCACTAGCTGACGCAAAGCAGTTGATGCAAATCAGGGCGACAAAAACGGGTGAGCCGGCGCGGTCTCTTGCTGCCCCGGATGTGCAAAGCGGATTGCGAAGCGCAGCCGGAATCTGGCTGCAACGACTGAATGAGCTTTCCCCGCATACCTATATTTCGCTTTATCAAGTTGCGGCGTTGCGCATGTGGCTCGATGACAAAGACCAGGCTCTTGCGGATCTGAATCGCGCGCGCGAACAACGCGATCTGCTGATGGTTTTCGTTGATGTAGATCCCCGCATGGATTCGCTGCGCTCCGATCCACGCTTCGCTTCGTTTCGCAGCGGCCTTCATTTCCGCTGACGACCGCCAGCCGTGTACCGCGCTTGCATCAGTGTTATGTTTTCGGAAGACTGCGACTTTTCCACACGCGACCAAGAATTTTTACTGTTGGTCTACTTGCATTTCGCAAGTGACATTGGTAGGGTGTTGGAAAACGTGGTTGGGAAGTCTAAAACGAAGCGACGCTCCGGCTGTCCTGTGAGCATTTCGCTCGATATTTTTGGCGACCGATGGTCGTTGCTGATCATCCGAGACCTCATGGTTCGTGGATTGCGAACCTTCAAAGAATTTCAACACTCGGGGGAGGGAATTGCGAGCAATATTCTTTCGGACCGGTTACATAAGCTTGAAACAGCGGGAATTATCACCGCCGAACAGGAAAAGACTGACCGCCGGAGAGCAAATTATCGCTTAACAGAAAAGGGCATCGACTTGGCTCCTGTATTACTGGAGCTGTTGATCTGGGGAGCGCGGAACGAGAATACTGGCGCGCCTTGTGCCGTAGTTGAGGAAATGGAGAGTAATCGCGAAAAGGTGCTCGCGGAAGCTCGGCGGAGATGGCGCGAGCGGGATACAACGCCAGTCATACCCAGGTTCGACGATGTTGTGCAGAAGCCGGGTAAAAAGCCGAAAATTCAGCGCGCTTCATAAGTGCTGCCAGAAATCTTTAAATTGTCACAGGTTTTTTTTCAGACGCTGTCGATTTAGCTTGGGCCCAATCGTCTATATCCCAAGGGTGCCTGGCTGCGGCAAGTACGCCTTGCAGCCGCGGCGCTAACTGTCGATCATAAAACTGGACAACAAACAAAGGAGATAAGTAGGCATGGATACGAAGCCAACGCATGAGCAAGCACAACTTCATCTGCAGGTGTACGAGCAGCGGCGCGAAGCCAAGTTGCGGCAGGCGCGAGACTGGTTCTTCAAGAATTATCACGTAACCAGTCTTGAGGACGCACAGCGTATCGCTCCGTTGGGAAGCGAAGCGGGTGCACAGGCCAGCATGGTTATGAGCTACTGGGAACAAGCCTGCGCGTTGCTCAACTATGGTCTGCTGCACGAAGACTTGTTCTTTGAGACGAGCGGAGAATTCTTCGGAGTATGGGAAATGATCAAGGGTGTCGTGCCTCAATTCCGGGAACGCTTCGTCTACAAGGGCTTTGCGGCAAATCTTGAGAAAGCGGCGCAGCGCTATGAGAAGTGGATCGAAAGCCGCTCGCCGGGCCACCTCGCAGCAATGCGCGAGTTCATGAAGCAGATGCGCTCGCAAGTGGCCAAAGCAGCCTAGAACCCAACCGTCAACCGAACGAGTGCCTGCGCTTGCAGTTGGAGATCTGTACTCTGCGGCGCAGGGCACTCGATTCTCAAGTGATTTTCATCAGGAGCGAAGAATGAGTAAGGTGCGGGTCTTAGTGGGAACGCGTAAAGGCGCATTCATTCTTGAATCAGACGGCAAACGCGAGAAATGGAACGTGAGCGGCCCACATTTCGCCGGCTGGGAAATCTATCACCTTAAAGGGTCGCCGGTTGATCCGAACCGCATCTACGCTTCACAGTCGAGCGGATGGTTTGGACAAATTATTCAGCGCTCCGATGACGGCGGCAAGACCTGGCATCAGCCGGGAACACCTGCGGGACAGGGATCCACTATTCCAGCGGGACCGCCAAAAGCCGAAAGTAATAAGTTTGCTTACGATGCGTCGCCCGAGACTGGCAAGGCGCTGACAACGCATCAGTGGTATGACGGGACGCAGCATCCATGGGAATTCAAGCGGGTGTGGCATTTAGAGCCATCGCTCAGCGATCCGGAGACGGTGTACGCGGGCGTGGAAGACGCAGCTATCTTTCGCTCTACGGACGGAGGAAACAATTGGCAGGAACTGCCCGGATTGCGTGGCCATGGCACAGGTCCGAAGTGGCAGCCCGGCGCAGGGGGCATGTGCCTGCACACCATTATCCTCGATCCCAGCAATCCCCAGAGAATGTGGATTGCCATATCGGCTGCTGGCGCGTTTCGCACCGACGATGGCGGCAAGAGCTGGAAGCCAATCAATCAAGGACTACGCTCGCAATATATCCCGGACCCCAACGCCGAAGTGGGACACTGCGTGCACCATATCGCCATGAACCCGAAGCGTCCGGGCACGTTGTTCATGCAGAAGCACTGGGATGTCATGCGCAGCGATAACGCGGGCGATCAGTGGACGGAGGTCAGCGGGAATCTGCCCACCGACTTCGGATTTGTCATCGACATTCATGCCCATGAACCGGAGACCATCTACGTGGTTCCCATCAAGAGCGACTCCGAGCACTATGTCCACGAAGGGAAGTTGCGAGTGTTTCGCAGCCGGAGTGGGGGTAACGAATGGGAGCCCCTTACCAAGGGTCTGCCTCAGAAGGACTGCTACGTGAACGTGCTGCGCGATGCCATGTCTGTTGACTCTCTGGATAAGTGCGGCATCTACTTCGGCACGACGGGTGGACAGGTGTACGCATCGGCGGATGCCGGTGATAGTTGGGCGCCGATCGTGCGCGACTTGCCGGCTGTGCTTTCAGTCGAGGTGCAGACACTACCTTGAACGCAGTAGCTTGAGATTGAGCGAATGATTCGAGTTGTCCTCCCATTTCACCTAAGAAACCTGGCGCAGGTTGGCAGCGAGTTGACGCTCGAAGTCAACGGCCAAGTTACACAGCGCTCCGTGCTCGATGCGTTGGAGGAACGGTATCCGATGCTCCGAGGGACGATTCGTGACCATGTGACAAAAGAGCGGCGTCCGTTCCTGCGGTTTTTTGCTTGTGAGCAGGACTTATCGCACGAATCGCCGGATGCCCCTTTGCCAGACGCCATCGCGTCGGGCGCGGAGCCGTTCATTGTGCTTGGCGCCATTGCTGGTGGTTAGCCAAGGCTGTTATTTAAGCCCGTAAAGTTTCAGAGCATTTTCTCGCATTACCATACGCGCCAACTCGATAGCGCGATTACGGGTGATCTCACCGTCAGCCATCATTCCCGTCAGAGCCACCGCCAGCGCCTCGCGTCCTGTTGTTGCGTTCGAGTAGCCGATCTCTTCCCAACCAATCTCCGGAGTTCCCGGGGCCAGGTCGGTGCCGAAAAGAACCTTCTCTGGATACCACTCCAGCCAATCACGAATCACAGCGCTTAACGCTCGCGTGGAGATCAACGCATCCTGCTCAGAGAAATCCGTGTAGACATTGGGCTTACCGAGCAGGAATGATGTGACCTTTGTATACGGACCAGCTCCGCCGTGAATCAAAACAAAGTTGGTTTTCCGGAGCGATTCGTCGTTCAGAATCGAATCCAAAAGCGAGGGATTGGAACCAGCCACATCGAAATAGCCGCCGCAGCCCGCGCCAGTGTGAATGTGAACGGCGAGGCCAAGCTTTCCCGCATGCAGAGCAGTCGTGCGGAACAGGAGATCCTGAAGCTTAAGGTATTCGGATTTGCTCGGCGTCCCACCTCTGAAGTAGCGGGAATAGATCTGCTGGGCTTCATCAGGTTGCGATTCGGGAAAATACAATGACCGCAGATAAGCCGCTTCGAATTTAATGGCGACCGCACCTGCCTTTTTCTGGCGTTCCAAAGTCGGGACAAGCACTTTGTTGATGTAATCATCGAGTGTCGAAGGAAGCGACGCAAGACCCGATTCTTTTGTGTAGCGCTGCGCCAATGCTGCTTCACGTTGATAGAAGAATCTGCGATCTGGGTTGTCAGCTACTGAAGAATTGTCCAGCGGAGTCATCAAAGCGTCATCGAACGGAACCCACAAAAAACGAGGGGGCTCGAGCCCGCGCCCCATAGCAACGCGATTCGAGAGCATGTACTCGATTCCTAGTTGATCGAGAACCCACGCGGGGTATTTGTCACCCTGTTGTTGTGCGATGCGTTGCTTGGTGGCAAGAAGTTCACGAACATGGGCCGGGTCACGATCGTTGTACTTGTAGCCATACAACTTACGCCAAGCATCCATGAATTTCGGGTTTTCCGGTCGAGCCATGAGGGGAGGATCGGTGGGCTGCAGCGGGTCACAAGGCAGGGCGTCGAAGTCATCATCCTTTTCACCCGGGCCCACAACTTTGGGAACATGAGTGTGATTGTCGACGGCTTTGGTCTTGTTGATCTCCGCCATGATCTGAGGATCGGGCGCTATCTGGCCCATGACGTGAACAGCGGAGAGAGACAACACGAGCAGCACGACGAAGATGAACTTCATCATCGATCTCCTGAAGCAATGGCTGAAGCAATTGAAAGCTCAGCATGGTGGCAGACGTTGTCGCATTTGCGCAAGTACCCGCGCGGTCGGCACCTTGGGCAGCTATTTAAGGCCGCTATGTAGCTGGAGGGCAAGGGTTTGCACAAAAGAATAGTTTGGGTATTCGTGAGTCGCTTGGGCACAAGCACGCATCTATTCGACGGTCTCAGACGTTCGGAAAATTGTCAGTTGCTGTTGGGCACGTAACGAACCGGCCAAGTCTGCATCAGATTACTGCGCAGTCCCGGCCCAGGGAGGATTTTCATGCTAGCAGCGCAGCGGCATAGCGGAGTCCGGCACGAATTACTCGAGCGTCTTACCGAAGCCCGGGTGCAAACGGACGAGATCTTCCAGGTAGTTAAGCCGGAAGCGCTCTACGATCGGCCCATCGCGGAACGCCATCGCATTGTCTTTTATATAGGACACCTGGAGGCATTCGATTGGAACCTGCTCCATCAGCGAGCATTTGATTTGCCTAGCTTCAATGCTGAGCTCGACCGTCTATTTGCATTCGGTATCGACCCAGTCGGGGGCGGCCT
>JBLNFC010000436.1:0-4525 GCA_050263355.1 Acidobacteriota bacterium | reverse complement strand
AGACGAGCTCCACCGCCGGGCATCGCACCGTCCTCGCATCCACCACTGACGGCTGGTACGATCGAGATCTCACTTCCGGCTGCGACAGGAGTCGCAAGTCCACCCGTATATCGAGTGTTTTCTTGGCCGATAAAAATATTGATGTGTTCCCGCACCTGTCCTTGCTCAGTTGCGATACGATCTCGGACTCCTGGATAGATTGTCCAGAGTGCGGACAAGGCGTCGGCCAACGTTGTAGCTGGATTTTCGATCTCGACCCTACTGCGTCCGGCGGTAAATTCCCGCAAGGCTCCCGGAATGTGAAAAACGATAGGCACGGAGTCACCTGCTCGAGCGGCGCGTTCTGCTTTTCGAGCGCCCTTTCGTATGATGTCTTGCCGTAGGCTTCGTCGCGGGCGGCGTTAAACCCACAGAGCCGTCCTCCACGACTGCGTTTCGCACACACAACACAGATGGGAACCCGTCGCGTATCTTTTGCCATGTCCTCCCTTCATCGCGTGAGCCAAAGAGCTGCCCACTGCGTGTGCCGAAGTAAAGGCCTACTGGATCGAATGAATCAGCTGTCATGGCATCCCTCAGGACAGTTTCGTAAGCACCTTTTTGCGGGAGGCCACGCGCGAGAGGCTCCCACGAGGCACCCCCGTTGCGAGTTCGATACACTCGCAACCGGCCATCGCAGGCGCAGCGAAATTCGTCGGATTCTACCGGGATGATGTACACGCAGTCTGGGTTCCTGGGGTGCATAACCACGCTAAAGCCAAAGTCGGAGGGGACACCGTTGGCAATATCGGTCCATTTGTCGCCGCAGTTATCAGAGCGATATAGTCCCCAATGATTTTGCAAGAAGAGGCGTTCAGGGCGATCGGGATGCAGAGCGATCTTGTGCACGCATTGCCCAAACTTGGGATATTTATCCGGCATGAACATGACGCGGATGCCTTGGTTCTGAGCGGTCCAGGTGCTTCCGCCATCCTCGGTTCTGTAGACGCCTCCCGCCGAGACGGCCACATACATGCGCTGGGTGTTCGCCGGATCGAGTACGATGGTGTGCAAAGCCAGTCCGCCATTTCCGGGCATCCACCGGGGACGGTGTGGATGGTCGAACAACCCTCGCACGAGTGACCAGCTTTCACCCGCATCGCGGGTTTCGAAAAGTGCCGCCGGCTCTACGCCGCAATACAGCACGTTAGGTTCGTCGGGACGGCCAAGTGTAATCTGCCAGATGTTTTTCAAGGAAACACCGGTATCAGAAGGGAATCGAATGGGCGCCTGCTGCGGATTAGTCCAACTCTTTCCGAAGTCGTCACTGGATCGCAGGAGGGTGCCCCAATAGCTTTGCGTCGACGCCCATATGCGATGTCGGCCGCCTCGGGAATCAAAGGCCATAGAGTAAACATTGTGACCGTGAAAATAGGGGCCACCCACATCCCACCGGGTTCGTTGCGCATTGGAACGAAGGATGAACGCTCCCTTCGTCGTCCCGACTAACAAAAGAAAGTCGCCTTTGCGCACCCGCGCGTGGCGCACGCTGTGCAAAATCGTCGTTCTGGGCTGGGTAGACTCGGCGGCGGGATCCGGGGACACGATTGCGGCAGATTGAACAGCTTCCAGAGCTGCCTGGACTTCGCCCGCGCGTTGGTAACGTTGGATGGGTTCCTTTGCCAAGCAGCGTTGAATGACGGCCCATAGGCCGGGAGGCACCGGAGGGCCAAGTGGATTCGGGATCTCGCGCAGGATTGCGGAACTAATCTCAAATCCAGTGCGTCCCTCAAACGGGAGGCGCCCAGAAGCCGCTTCGTAGAGGACGACACCAAGAGCCCATAAGTCGCTGCGATGGTCGTCCGCGTTGCCGGAGAGAATTTCGGGCGCCATATACGGCAAAGTGCCGCTTACGCTGGACGTGTCCTCCATCGTGGCAAACGAGCGTGTCGGTCCTTCGAAGATGCCGCTACCCGCCTGTTTGGCTAAACCAAAGTCGAGCACTTTTACCAGCCCCTCATTGGTGATGAGGATGTTCGCAGCCTTCAGGTCCCGGTGAACGATGCCACGGTCGTGAGCGCGCGCCAGAGCGCTTGCGATCTGAACCCCATAGCGCAGGACTGATTCTGGCGCCAGTCCTCCCACTTCGGCCATGGCTGCTAGTGAGTTGCCCTCAACCAGTTCCATGACGATGTAGAACTCACCTTCGTTCTCGCCCACGTCGTGGATAGTGCAAATATTGGGATGAGCCAGGGAAGAAGATGCACGCGCCTCGTGCAGAAGGCGCTGGCTCGAGGAAGGATCCAGGCGGGCATCTTTATTCACGACCTTCACGGCCACGTCCCGGTGCAACACTTCGTCATACGCGCGATAAACGGTCCCCATTCCTCCTTCGCCAATCTTCGCGAGAATGCGGCAATGTCCAAGAATCTGGCCAATCACACGTAACTCCTTTTTCGCTCATGCTAGGCTGTGCCCGGTCGCGACGTCAACGAAGAGGGTTTTGTATCGGAGTGTAAGTTATTTGAAGCTGGCGCGCGACCTAATCAGGAGTCGGTGCACGTCGCGAGTTGGCGACAGTGCTCACATTGTGCCGAAGTTACAGGCGTTTTGCTATGACGCTTGAACTTGATCGGCGGGAAATTGATTAGCCTTTCCGGCATACCGATAGCGTCGCTCGACTTTGCTCGAGATCGAAAATCCAGGTCGGTGATCTCTTCCTCGCCGCAAAAAGTGTTCCTCGAGAAAACGACGGGATGTAAATGCCGCTGCAATGGCAAGGCTACTGCCGCCCACAAGGCGCAGCAGCATAGCTAGCGTCGGTTTCTCCGCAGCGACTAACATCGGAAAATGCGAAAGCAGGATCTCGGTGACCCTGAACGCCAGAACGTGGATTAAATACAAACCATAGCTGATAACGCCCAAAAACTTGAGAATAGGTATGTCAACCATCGCGCTCCAATTGCTTGTCCCGAGTAGCAGCATGCAAGACAGAAAACCTGCGGATGCGACGGCACATGCAGTATCTGCGAAGGTGGCACTCGCTTGCGGCCGACCCAGGGACCAGGCATAAAGCGCAACACCCGTCATAAAGATAGGAAGGGCAACCCTCGATAAGTGAACACGTCGAAATGATGGATGGCGCAACCAAATGGCTAGAATGGCACCCAGAGCAAGCCCATCCAGATTGAACCACGTGTAAAGGGGCCTGCCGCCATATGGCCCACGCAGATGTGCGAAGGCGATTGCACGCAATACAGGACTGAACAGAATGATGCCGACCAGCAAAATCAGCTGCCAAGTAGAAGAAAATCTCCGAACGAGAGCTGGCCAAAGCACATAGAAATGCTCTTCCACTGCTAACGACCAAAGTGGGCCGTATTGCAGAGGCACGCCCAAAAGGGGTGCCGTATTGGCAAGAAATGCGAGGCTCACCAGGGCAAAGCGCCAGTTGATCCAGCCGCCGACGAACAGCACCAGCAGGGTGGCACAGAGAGCGGGCAGTATCCGCAAGGCCCTTCGTGTATAAAACCGGCGATAGTAGTCAGTTTTGCTCTTGCCGTCGAGGAGGATCCCGGTAATCAGAAAACCCGAGAGCACGAAAAAGAGGTTAACCCCAGCCCCTCCGTGCTGAGAGATCGAGAGCAGCCATTTTCCTGGACGCGACAAAGCTGCATTCAGCGGCCAGGCCACGCCGTGCAAGAACAGCACCATCAACACCGCTATCCCGCGTACCGAATCCAGCTCCGGCATGTACGGGCGTATAAGGGGTCTTGGGGCAGGCACAATAGCGCCCACAGTGCCCAACGGGTGTTCTTCAAGGCGACGCACCGGTACACGATACCTTACTTTTCTCCAAGAAACTCATTCAAAATGGGAGCTTCAATTCACGCGAGCTACAATGCCGTGCCGCCGGGAAGGTGTTTCGTGTTCGCCGTTGCGACCAGCCGTTTTATAGAGTTCAGATTTTATCGATGGACAAAACCATAGTCTCTCCCGAGACACCTCGCAGGGAAATTGCAGCGCAGTTCTTGACGATCCAGTCCGCTCCTGCTTTTGCGAGTTCATGGCTCGATACGGTGGTGGGAACAGCAATAACTCGCGCCCCTGCTGCCATTCCGGAGCGGATGCCGGCGGGAACATCTTCGACAACAACGCAATCCCTCGCATCAAAACCCAAAAGTTGGGCCGCCTTGAGATAAGGTTCGGGATCGGGCTTACCACGGACTATGTCAGTCGCGGTTATGAATCGCCTGGGAATGGGCAATCCGGCTGCCCGCAAGCGCACCTCAGCCAAGTTCCGGGTGGACGAAGTCACGATTGTCCAATGATCCTCCGGCAGCGCCGCAAGAAGTTCCCGAGCACCCGGTAGTAGTACTACACCATCCAGGTCCTCGATCTCCCGCCGCTCGACTTCGCGGTTCTCTGCCTCAGCATCCGCGTTAGGCAAATACTCGCGGACTGTCGACAGGCTCGGTCGACCATGGGCCTCCGCCACAACCTGTTTTGGATCAAACGCCTGCTCGATTGCTCACGCCGCCCATAC
>JBLNFC010000435.1:0-3587 GCA_050263355.1 Acidobacteriota bacterium | reverse complement strand
AAGAGGGCGGGGCATATCCATTCATGATTCCGGTGCTGCAGCGCGTTGTCCTGCCGCATGGAACGGCGATCGCGCTCCTTGTCGCTTACGGCGAGTTGGCCATTGGGCTGGCACTTGTGTTGGGAATTTGGGTCAGAGCTGCGAGCGTGTCCGGGTTCGTTTACATGCTTTGTTTGCTGTTCTCTTCCAACTACCCCGGCGCGCATGTTCCGGCTTGGCAGTATTTCGGAGCTTCGCTGGATCACTCTGTGCTCGCGCTTTGCTTTGTCGCATTCTTCAGCAGTCGCAGTGATGAGGCACTCTCGGTGCGGCACCGATGGCGAGCGCATTCGGTCGGGGGCTAAAGCCCCATTCATTTCGGCACGGTGACGCGGCGCTGAAGCGCCCCTCTTCCACGGTGGCGCGAGCGTCCGAGGATGAAACCTGCTTTTTTGAAGAGCAAATTCCTCGCGAAGCCCGGTCGGAATCACAAAGATGCAAGCTTCATCGGGGGTAAGGCCCCATTCCTTCCGCACGGTTACGCGGCGCTGAAGCGCCGCTCTTCCACGGTGGCGCGAGCGTCCGTCGATGAGACCTGCCTTGTTTCAAGAGCAGATTCCTTGCGAAGCCCGGTCGGAATCATAAACATGCAACTTTCCTCGGGGCTAAAGCCCCATTCATTCAGCACCGTTACGCGGCGCTGAAGCGCCGCTCTTCCACGGTGACGCGAGCGTCCGAGGATGAGACCTGCTTTGTTTCATGAGCAGATTCCTCGCGGCTGAAACCCGCTAGGAATGACAAACGTCCTAAATTACTTGGGCTGAAGCGCGCTCCGAATGACAAACCTTGCCTAAATTCGGGTTCAAGCCAGCTCGAAATGACAAAGACAGCGGATTGCTCGGGGCTGAATGCCCAACGGGATGCCGAAGCGGGGCGCATTGCTCGCCTATTTTAGGTTTTGGTCGAAGAAGTCGCGCATCATGGTGTAGAGCTGTTCACGCGCTTTGCCTGTGACTCCGTGGGTCTTTCCGGGATAAAGCATCAGACGGAATTGCCGGTTCTCGCTCACCAGCGCGTTGATCATCTGAATGCTGTTCTGCAAATGAACGTTGTCATCGCTGGTGCCATGGATGAGAAGAAGCGACCCCTTCAGGTTCGCAGCTACCGCAGGCATCGAGGAATCCTGATATCCCTTGGGATTGTTCTTGGGCAAGTTCATGTAGCGTTCGGTGTAGATCGAGTCATAGTTATGCCAATCGGTGACCGGCGCGCCTGAAATGCCGCACTTGTAGGTCTCAGTATGCAGGAGTGAGTAGAGGGTTATGGAGCCGCCATTGCTCCATCCCCAGATGCAGACCCGGCTTTTGTCGAGCATGGGGTATTGAGCGGCCAGCTGGTCAAGGGATGTGAGCTGGTCTTTGAGTTCGACGCCGCCAAACTGGCGCCGGACTGCCGAGACGAATTTGCGACTGCGGTTGGGGGTTCCGCGATTGTCGACGGCGAACACGGCGTAGCCACGCTGCGCCATCAGTTCGTTGAATGGATCGGTGACGCCCGCCGACCACTGGTCCTTTACGATCTGTGCGGCAGGCCCTCCGTAGACATTCACGATGAGGGGAACCTTGGCGCCTGCCTGCGCGTTGGCAGGTAAGAGGAGCGCGCCATAAAGAGTCGTTCCATCATCGGCTTTCAATTCCAGGTTCTTCGGTTCCAGAAAGCCGTACTCAGCAATGCTACGTGAGTTCCAAAAAGGATGGCAGGTTGCGTTGGACGCCACACATACCGAGCGCCGAGGCGGTGTCAGAGCGGCGGAGTAGGATTCGGTGTAGTACTTCGCATTAGGGGAGAAAGTAGGATCATGAGTTCCGGGCTCCCGGGAAAGGCGCTGCATGCCGGAGCCGTCGAGCTTGACGGAATAGATGTGCTCCTGGCGAGGGTCGTCGACATTCGCGGAGAAATAAACGAGGCCTGCGTCTTCATCGACTCCATTGACCGCGGAGACTTCGAAATCACCTTTGGTGAGTTGGCCTTGCAGCTTTGCCTCGCCGTCCAGAGGATTCTGTTTGTTGAAGGTGTAGAGATAAAGGTGGGTGTGTCCGTCACGCCAGCTCGACCACAGGAAGTGGTCCCCTGATTTCAGAATCGTGAAATCGTCGGTCACGTTGATCCACGCGTCAGGGCTGCTTTCGGTCAACCCTTTTTGCGCTTTGCCAGACTTGGCATCGATGAAGAAGAGGTCGAGCTGGTCCTGTGTGCGGTTCAGAAGCTGCGCCCAGATTACGCCATCGCGCACCCATCCGAAGCGCGGGATGTAGCTGTCAGGATTGTCGGTGAGCGTGATCCACTTGACCTTGCCGCCTTTCGCGGCCACAACGCCCAGCCTGACAACCGGGTTGGGATCGCCTGCCTTGGGATATTTTTCCTGATCGAGATCGGGGTGCGTGGGAAGCCAGTCGGTGATGGGATAGGTGGGGACCTTCGTCTCATCCATTTGCAGGAACACAATCTGACTACTATCGGGCGACCAGAAATAATTGCTGCGCACGGAGAGTTCCTCGGCGTAGACCCAGTCGACCTCACCATTCAGCAGGTTCTCGTCTTTGTCGCTCGTGAGCTGGCGCTCGTCCTTTCCAGAAACCGGGCGCACGTAAAGGTTGTGCTTAC
Source organism: Acidobacteriota bacterium (assembly GCA_050263355.1). Lineage (GTDB taxonomy): Bacteria > Acidobacteriota > Terriglobia > Terriglobales > Acidobacteriaceae > Gp1-AA122. The sequence goes on along the minus strand of JBLNFC010000435.1, from coordinate 944 downwards.
GCACATAGGCGACGTGATTGCCGTCGGGAGAAAACTTGGGATCGTTGGTGGGCTCGGGCGCGGAAGTGAATTGGATGGCGGTGCCAGTGTCGAGATTGAACATCCAGAGCTGGCCAAGAGAATCGAACAGTAGATGTTTGGAGTCGGGCGACCAGAGATAGGCGGCAACCGAGTAACGGGTAATGCGCTCCTTCTCCCGTTCGTTCTTGAGCTTGTTCACATCGGGTGCAAGGGTCGCCAGCTTGGCCTCGCTGACCAGTACCTTCTTCTCTCCGCTGACTGGATCGATGGCATAGAGTGCGCCGTGCTCACCGGCATCGTCGCGCTGCACGAAAGACAGAGTTTTGCTGTCGGGACTCCACTGGATGTTTTCGGGGCCGCGGCCAGTGAGTCCGCCTAGCGCGGTGAAAGCTTCAATGGTCAGTTTCTTCTGCGCGGCATCCGCCGGAGATTGAGCAAAAAGGGGGGAGCAGAAGAAAGGGAAACAGATAACCAACGAACAAAAGAGTCGCTTCACGATCATCTCCAGCCCGATGGGAACGAAAAACGCGGGGCCAAGAAGTGTACACCGGGCAGGGAGAAAACTTGCAGCTAAGACATTGTTCCTCGCTGCGTGGAAGCGACAGCTTGATAGGGTGTCGAACACGACAGATGCATGGGTGTTTCGCTTCGCTCAGGATTACAGAGAAGGTTAGATCGAAGGGTGTGCGGAGCTGCGCTCCGCCTGTACGGGCGGGGGCGCCCGTACCTACGCGATTTGTGGAGACACCCCGTTCCCCACACGAACCGTGGAGACACCCCCTCCCATGCGAACCGTGGAGAGCCCCGTACTCGCACGATTCGTGAAGACACGCTTACTCACATATGGATCCGCGGGAGACTAATGCGTGCGCAATTAAAAGAATTCCACATTTCGACGATGCGATTTTGCAAACTGTTGACAT
>JBLNFC010000434.1:0-2839 GCA_050263355.1 Acidobacteriota bacterium | reverse complement strand
AGAGCCACTGCAGCCCCAGACAGATGCCCAGTAGTGGAGTGTTTCGCTCGATCCGCTCACGTATGACTTGCTCTATTCCACTGCTCTTCAGGGCAGCTGTCGCGGAGAAATGTCCAACGCCCGGCACAACCAGCTTGTCCGCACGAGACACAGTTTCGGGATCTCTGGTGACAATACAATCGGGGCAAAAGCGCCGGAACGCCTTGACCACAGACGTCAGATTCCCCGCGCCATAATCGATGATCGCAATCACAAGAGCCCTTTCGTGCTGGGCAGCATGCGTGCAAGCTGCCGATCCCGAGAGCATGCAACCCGCAGCGCTCGTGCGAATGCCTTGAAAAGAGCTTCAACCTTGTGATGACTCGATCGACCGTACAGCACACGCGCGTGAACATTGGCTCGTGCTCCTCGAGAAAAACCCTCGAAGAAATCGGGAACAAGTTCCGCGTCGAGATCGCCAACCGTGCGGGCCTTTACTTTGGTGGTTATGACGGCGGCAGAACGTCCACCAAAATCTATGGCCACCACGCCCAGAGTTTCATCCATCGGCATCACGAAATAACCGGCGCGAAGGATTCCTCGCTTCGTTCCTAGCGCGCGCTCGAAAGCCTGACCCAGGCTGATACCCACATCCTCCACAGTGTGGTGCTGGTCAACATGCAAATCGCCCTTCGCCTGCAAGTCGAGATCGAAACCGCCATGCCGCGCTAGAAGCTCCAACATATGATCCAGAAACCCAATTCCGGTACTAACTCGCGCTCGCCCCGTTCCTTCCAGCAGCAGGCTGAGGGTAACGGAGGTCTCATTGGTACGGCGTAAGATGCGGGCTCTTCTCATACCGCAGTTTCCCGTGCTACTGCGATTTCGCTCCACACAAGGCGCAGCGCTTCAATCAGGCGAGCAGTGTGTTCCTTTGTGCCTACACTGATTCGCACGCAACCTTTGCAGCCAAAATCCGAGGATCGATCGCGGACGAGAACTCCCTGCTGTTTCATCCTTTCCACAAATGCGCGCGTGGGATCTCCGATACGCGCGAGCACGAAGTTGGCGTGACTCGGCCAGTACTCGATTTCAAGAGCTCGCAACTCCTCTTCGAGCTGCCTCCGGCTGGATTTCACCTGGTCAACGTACCAGTGCACGTATTCCTGATCTTCGACGGCCTCTGGAAGGCACTTCAGCGCGACCTGATTCAGGTTGTATGGTGAACACACTTTCCGAAGCATTTGCATCTGCTCCACAGGTCCCCCAAGAATGCCTATGCGCAATCCAGCCATCCCGTATGCTTTGGAAAATGTCCGGGCGACGAATAGGTTGGTATTGGCAGCAATCCTCTCGATCACGGTTCGCCCGCTGAACTCGTAATAGGCTTCGTCGACCAGCACCGCTGCGTGGGGGACGTTTTCCGCGAGTTGCAATAGATCGCTTTCACCGGCCAAAGCCCCTGTGGGGTTGTTAGGATTTGCCACGACGATCAAACGCGTTCTGTCGGTCACCTTTGCGAGTAGCGATGCAAGAGGGAAATGGAAGCCGGGAACACTGACGATGCGTGCTCCCGTCGCCCCAGCGTAGATGCGATACATGGAGTAGCTCGGCACAGTAAGCAGGACTTCATCACCCTCGTCCAGGTACGTCTCGCAAAGCAGGTGAATAGCCTCGTCCACGCCATTCGTAAGCAATACCTGCTCTGGTAGGAGCTGGAGAAATGATGCAACCAGCGTTTCGACAGGTTTCCGCTCTGGGTAGCGAGCCAGATCATCCGCCTTGATCGAGCACAATCGCGCCAGTACGCGGGGCGAACATCCCACACAATTCTCGTTGAAATCAAGTCGCAGACCTGAGCGTTCGCCCAGCGGGGGAGAGTACTGCTCCAGCGATTGCACTGCGCATCGTGCTCTAAGCATAGGTACACCTCAATTCCATCGAGCGCGCGTGAGCATGCAGACCCTCGAGTTCCGCCAGCCGCCTCACGGTGGATGCAATATGATTGGCGCCTTCACAATCCAGTTCTTGAACCGTTATGAGCTTGACGAAATCCAGGACACTGAGCCCACCACGAAGACGGGCGCCCCCGCCGGTAGGAAGCACGTGGTTGGGCCCCGTAGCGTAATCACCCGCCGCTTGCGCAGAGTAATCACCAATGAAGATGGATCCCGCTGACGAAATCCTACATACGTCCTCCCTCGACACCGTGATGTGTTCTGGCGCGATTTGATTGGCCCATTCGAGTGCCTGCTCATGAGAAGCTGCCAGCAAAACAGTGCCATTCGCTTCCCATGCCGCGCGAGCATTTGGGTTGTCCGCGGATAGTGCGAGCACCTGCCGCACCACGTCGCGTGCCAGCACTGGCGAGCGGGTAATCAATACAGGCAGGGTTGCTGGATCGTGTTCGGCCTGTGCGACTAAATCAGACGCAATGAACGCGGGCGTGCCTTCATGTAGGAGGATGACGGCCTCGGTCGGTCCAGCCAGCATGTCGATCGCACAGTCGGAAGAGACCAGCTTCTTTGCCGCAGTCACGTACCTGTTGCCTGGGCCCACGATCTTCTGCACTCGAGGAATAGACTTGGTGCCGTAGGCGAATGCGGCCACTGCTTGCGCCCCGCCCACGCGGTAGAATTCCCGGACTCCGAGCATTGCCGCCGCCGCCATGGTTGCTCGCTGTGGATTCGGGGACGCCACGCGAACCGCACGAACCCCGGCCACTTCGGCGGGAATTACGGTCATGAGTAGGGTTGAAGGTAACGGATATTGCCCCCCGGGCACGTAACATCCGACCGACTCGAGTGGGCGGATAATCTGTCCCAACCGAATGCCCTTCGCAGTACGATTCCACTCACGC
>JBLNFC010000433.1:0-3568 GCA_050263355.1 Acidobacteriota bacterium | reverse complement strand
CGCCAGCTGAGTCAGTTCCGCGGCGTTCATCTTGTGCTTCAGGTTGTACGGATTTCGCCGTTCCACCTGCGTCCACGAAGCCTGCGCTAACCCGGTTTCCATGCGCATGATGGTTGCCGCTTCTTGCTTCGCTGACTCAGAGCTGTCGCCGAGCATCTCGAAAACTTTCTGCACATGGTGCACGTACCGGTCGCGAATCTCTTTCGATTTTGCATCTGTCTTCGTGTAGTAATCGCGATCCGGTAAGCCCAGGCCGCCTTGGTTGACATTCGCAATCTCCTGCTCGGAGTTGTCCGGGTCCTGTGCCGATCCCGCGGAGAAAAGAGTGGACCTCCCGAACGGAAGCGTCAGGTGCGCCACCAGCGCCGGGATCTGCTTGATTGACTTGAGCCGCGCAATTTCGTCCAGTTGCGGCTGAATCGCACCCAAGCCGCGCTTCTCGACGGCCGCCTCATCCGTGCACGATGCATAGAAGCCACCTATCTTCTGTCCTGCCGGGTCGCTGGTATCGCCTGTCTTGCCTGCTTCCTCCAGCAGTCCTCGCAGGAATGCCAGGTTGTCTTCGTAAAGCTTCGCGTAAACCCCCCACGAAGTCTGATCGGGCGGAATCGGATTCTTCCTCTGCCAGCCACCGCACGAGTATGTATAGAAGTCCACGCACGGATCGACTGACTTGTCCATCGAACTCACATCAAGGCTGGGGCTGTAAGGCAGCGCGGCCTCTGCGGGTTGGCCGGGAGAACTATGACCCGATGCACCGGCCCCGGCACCCTGGGCCGACACTGAAATGTTTAAGAAAACAAGAAGGGCGACAACAACTAAGATCGGCACTATGCAAGGTGCAAACGTTTTCCTCATATACACTTTGGACCGCTTTCACTTCGAAATGTCATCCAGCTTACCTCACGAGAAATGTAAAAGACTGATGATCCTCTTGAATGCGCGGCGACCGTCTCCAATCTGGGACGGCATCAACGAACCCTAATCTCCTCAATCACTTACACCCGTCCACCCCCGAAATCCACCCACTAAACCCCGATTTCACCCCTTTCATTGCCTTTCTGCTGCCTCAATCACTTGTTCTCAATAGGATAACGGTGAAGGGGACTACCCGCTGGAGCTTGCTAGGCGTCCAGCGAGAGTAGCCCTGAGCGGTCGATCTTTCGGGTTCAACGTTGGTTCAGCGAATTGAGTTCAACCCAGGGGAGAACAGGTTCTGCCGTTCCTTCCCACGGACTGGAGAGCGAGAGTAATGCACAAGCCAATTAAGTATGTTGAGAAGGCAGTCACAGTTGCAGCGACCGGCGCGTGGGCGGTATTCGATCGTCTGAATCGAATCAAGCAGAACCCATCCCCTACGCCCAAGTGGTCCGACAAGCCTCTGCTGAAGTCCTACGAAAAGTCTAAGCCGCCCTTGGGATGGCCCCGCTCCACCGATTCGCTCTGCCCCAAGTGCGTCCCTGAAATCCGCCAGCAGATTCTCGACGGCAAGTTGCCGTACGAGATCCTTCTCAACGAGAAAGTCGGCGAGATCAAAGCGCAAATCGTCGAACGCGACGGCAAAATCCTGATGGTGAAGGACTGCCCCAAGCACGGACACTTCGAAGACGTGATGTCGATCGACCCCGAGTTCTCGCGCCACCTGGAAGATGTTTTCCCCGGCCGCGACATCAAGGCCCACAACGACGAGAAGCTGCACAATCACGGCTCGTCCACCGTGAAGTACGGACGTGGCGCTGTGCTCACCATCGATCTCACCAACCGCTGCAATATGATGTGCGACCCGTGCTTCATGGACGCGAACCAGGTCGGTTTCGTCCACGAGCTTACCTGGGACGACATCAAGACCATGCTCGACAACGCCATCACGATCAAGCCGCGCCGGCAGATGTCGGTACAGTTTTCCGGTGGCGAGCCCACACTTTCGCCTTACTTCCTCGATGCGGTTCGTTACGCACGAAAAGTCGGCTACAACAGCGTGCAGGCTGCGACCAACGGAATTGAATTTGCCAAGAGCTTCGAGTTCGCGCAGCAGGCTGCGGAAGCCGGCATGCGGTATGCGTATCTGCAGTTCGACGGGATCGGCAACGCCGCCAACGCCCACCGCAAGGTCGGCAATTTGTTCGACGTGAAGCTGAAAGCCATCGACAACCTGCATCGCGCCGGTGTCGAGATCGTTCCGGTCATCACCATCGTGAACGGCATCAACAACGAGCAGGTCGGACGAATCATCAAGTTCGCGCTCGACAATCCCAAGAAGATCGGCTTCCTCTCGTTTCAGCCCGTCTCGTTTACTGGTCGCGACGAAGAGATTACAGACGAGCGTCGTCAGGCGCAGCGCTACACGCTGTCGCACCTCGCGCACGACGTGAAGACTCAGACCGGACTCGGCGAGCCCAGCCGCGATTGGTTCCCCATCTCTTTCATGGGCACCTTCTCCGATTGGGCCGACGTCATGCACGCCAAGGAATCCAGCAACGACTGGGGTCAGCTGTCCTGCGGCTGCCACCCGAATTGCGGCACCGGCATGGCCGTCATGATCGACAAGGAAACCAAGGAAGCGGTTCCGGTCACGGCTTTCCTGCACGGCGACCAGCTTGCGAAAGACGTAGCCAAGGTCAATGATGCAGCCCGCGGCAAGTTCCTAACCGTGGTGGGCATGGCGCTGGCTCTGATGAAGAACTACGATCCGTTCCAGTCGCCCACCCACTTCAAAATGATGGACCTGCTCAAGAAGTTCGATAAGAACTTCAATGCCACGGGTAAGGACTACGGCAAAGTTGGTCCCGACCGCACCATGGAAGACGTGATGAAGCGTCGTCAGGATCGCTGGAATTTCCTGTTCATCGCGGGCATGTGGTTCCAGGATCTCTTCAACTATGACTTCCGGCGCACCGAGCAGTGCATCATTCCCTACGCCACGCAGGAAGGCGAAATCAGCTTCTGCGCTTACAACACGGGCGTGGGCTGGCGCAATATCATCGAGAAGATGCACATGACCGCCACGCTCACTAAGTGGTACGAAGAGCATGGCCGCCACGAAATCTTCGCGGGTGGCAAGAAAGTGAATCTGGAGAATAAAGATCACTCGCTGGTGCTTAAAGATGAGATCGTGACGCTCGAAGAGCAGCGCGACCTCGACAAGCTGGGCATCGCCAAGAACTCGCGCGAAGAAAAGATTCGCGCCCGCGACGCGAAACAGAAGAATGACCCTGCGTACAACGCCCGCATGGCGCAGCTCTACCGCGAGGTGGTGCTGAAGGAAAAGACGCCAACTACAGAAGGCGGCTTCATCTCGCTCGACGCGCTGGCGAAACCTGCAAACGGCAACAACGGCAACGGACATAATGGCAACGGCACACATGCGTCGAAGCCGGAAGTTGCCGAACCAGTAGCAGGCGACTAATTAAGTTAATCAGAACTCCTGTAGGGCCGGGTCTCAAACCCGGCCTTTTCTTTTACGCACTGTGATCTCGACAAATCTTGCGAGCAGCAGGCCGCGTGCGCATTGGGGGTCACGTGTAAGAGCAACCCTTCAGGGCCGCGTGGAGCATTGCGGTTCACGTGG
>JBLNFC010000432.1:0-2825 GCA_050263355.1 Acidobacteriota bacterium | reverse complement strand
CCGCGAGTGGAACGCCGATATTGTTCTGAGCCCGCGTCCCAATGATTACCATCCGGACCATCGCTATACGGGCGTGCTCGTCCAGGATGCCGCTTACATGGTCACGGTGCCCTTCTTCTGCCCCGATGTGCCTTACCTCAAACACAACCCGGTCTTCCTATATTACCCCGATGGGTTCCAAAAGCCGAACCCGTTCCAGCCGGACATTGCGGTTTCTATCGATTCCGTTATCGAAAAGAAGCTGGACGCGCTGGACAGCCTGGAATCCCAATTCTACGAGGGCGGAGCGAACGGCTCGGCCGATTTGATCCCGTCAGAGCCCGCCAAACAACAAGAACGCAAGCAGCAGGTGCGGGCTGGGTTTGCCAAACGAAATGAGGGCCTGGCGCAGCGTTTCCGCGTGAAGCTCGCCGACTTTTATGGCGCGGAAAAAGCGGGCACGGTGAAATACGCTGAGGCTTTTGAGGTCTGTGAGTACGGCCGCCGCCCTACGCAGGACGAGCTCAAACGCCTGTTCCCATTCTTCTCGGAGTGAGGCGACTGGGGGTAGATGATCCTTACCCTGATCCGCCGTGTGTCCCTTTGGCGAGACTAGCACCTACTGCATTTTCTGTTTGTTGTAGAACAAGAACACAGAAACGGTATCGCCGGTTTCAACTTGGAACGTTCGGATACAAATCCGGTGCAGTCCATCTCTGGCTTGCTGCAAAAGCAGCGGCTTGAAAGCAGTCATTGCGCGCCACACCAGCGCCGGCGTGCGTCCTTTGCCCATCTCCGTGAGCACGGAACATTTGGCGATGGCATCGCGGGGGACGACCTCCCGAATCGTCGACCAATCCTCGCCGATGACCTTTTGCAGCAATGAAATGGTGGTAGGTGAGCGTGAGGCTGCCTGACCGTCTCCGGTGGTCAGAATGAAGATTTGCTCCAAAGCGGTAAAAGGCATCCCCGAGGTCAATGGGACCATCTCGGTGGGGGGGGGTGCCATTGGTGTTTGCTCGATCGGCGCCGCAGGAGAAGTCGGAACCGAGGAGGCGAAGACCTCCGACGCTTCGGGGTATTCCGCGTCAAAGCCGGAAGCTGACGATTCCGGAGGATCGGGGATTTCGCTCACGCCAGGGACAGAGGAGAGCGGCACCCACTCGCTCAAGCCCTCATACCATGCCCAAAAGTCGGCCGCTTCGTATTTGTGGCTGGCGAGGTCCTGGTTTATTTGTGCAATTGAAAACGGTCCTTCTCTCTGCCCGCCTGGCCTGGAGAGGTGGATCATTGTCCCCTGCGCCGGTTGCGCTGAAGGTGGTGGCATAGCTGGCATTCAATTACAGTGACCGCGTGAGTCCATCATCGGGTACAAGTAGCTTGCGGAATGCCAAAATGCGCGAGGGACTTGATGTCGAGGTCTTTGTTGGTACGATGTCGTGCCTGCGACGCCATTTGAGTACTGAATTGAGACATGACTCCCGCAAATGAGCCAAAGCCACGCGGCCAAAAGATCCGCCTGGATCAAGGGCTGGTGGACAAAGGCCTCTTTGAAAGCAGGGAGAAAGCGAAGCGGGCCGTTATGGCCGGCCAAGTTCGCGTCAATGGCCATTTGGCTGCTAAACCTGGCGCGCTCATCGGGGCTGGAGACCTCCTCGAATGTGTCCAGAAGGAGCGATATGTCAGCCGCGGCGGGCTCAAGTTGGAACACGCCCTCGACCGTTTCCGTGTGTCGGTGGCTGGATTGACGGCTCTAGACGTGGGAGCCTCGACGGGAGGATTCACCGATTGCCTGCTGCAACGCGACGCCGCCAAGGTCTACGCCATCGATGTAGGGCACGGGCAACTGGCCTGGAAATTACGATGTGACCCGCGGGTGGTGGTAATGGAAAACACCAATGCTCGTCACCTGGTAGGCACTCACTTCCCTGCTCCTTTTGCACCGGCGGACCTGGCGGTCTTCGATTGTTCCTTCATTTCCCTCAGGAAGGTGCTGCCGCCTGTGATTGCATTGTTGCAGCCGTCGGGTAAGATCATCGCGTTAATTAAACCGCAGTTCGAAGCGGGAAAAGCGGAAGCAGACAAAGGCGCCGGCGTGATTCGTGATCCACAAATTCACCGGCGCGTCATCGATGAGCTGCAGGATTTTGTCGAGCGACATGGTGGCTTGCGCTGGCAAAGCGTCACCGAGTCGCCCATCGTGGGCCCTGCCGGCAATCGAGAATTCCTGGTGCTGATTGAAAAACTCGGCTGAAAAAATTCAACGTATCGGTCTGGTCGGCAATTCCGACAAGGTGTCCTGCGCCGGAACCATCAGGCAGGCGGCTCGTTTAATCCACGCGGCCGGCCGCAAGATTCTGGTCGATTCAACCGCGCGAAAATGGGTGGGAAACGAAGCGGTCGTGTGCCCGGATGCCGCCTCCTTATGCCGGCAGGCAGATCTTCTGCTTGTCTTCGGTGGGGACGGGACGATTCTGCGAGTCGCCCGGCAAATCGCCGGTTCCAGGACCCCTATACTCGGCGTGAACATCGGCAGCTTGGGATTCCTGACGGCGGTTCCGTCGGAAGATCTCGCTGTGGCCCTGAAGCACGTGTGGAGCGGGGAGTACGATTTCGAATCGAGGACGCTACTGCAAGCTTCGGGCGTCTGCAGCGGCGCCAACGTCGATCAGAGCGCGCTCAACGATATTGTGATCAGCCGCGGGATCGCATCCCGGCTGATAGAGCTCGAGGTCAAGGTAAACGGGGATCTGCTGACGCGCTACCGGTGCGATGGTTTAATCGTGAGTTCGCCAACAGGCTCAACAGCATACTCGCTCGCCGCTGGAGGCGCCGTCGTGTTTCCA
>JBLNFC010000431.1:0-4916 GCA_050263355.1 Acidobacteriota bacterium | reverse complement strand
TCCAGGACAGCCACACTGGTGTGGTAAAACGTGTGTGCCACATGCGCCACTTCAGCAGCGCTTTTTAGCAGACAGTCGGCGGGACCTAATATTTTGTTTTCGATTATGCCCAGCATGCGTGCAGCTGTGACGTAGTGCTGAGGCATTTCCGCTTTCCAGTCAGCCAGACCTGTCCAGGAGCCTGTCTCCCAGACCCTTCCGCCAGGCACGAGTAACGTGCCGGCGTACGTGATCGATCCACCGCCCACGGCACAACCATGAAAGATGGTCGCATGGCGAAAAAAGCGCATGTTAAAAAACCCGCGCAGACCAATACGGGGACGCCAAATCCAGCGACGAAGTGACCAACTTGTGCGAGGAAGATTTTGCGGATTCCAGCGACGACCCATCTCGATTACGGCAACTCTGTAGCCCTTCTCCGCCAGGCGCAGCGCGGAAACACTGCCCCCGAAACCGGAGCCGATCACGACGAAATCAAAGTCGAGTTCCTTGCCGGACCGCATGGCGCGTTCTTCATGGTTGCAGAGGGTGTTTTATCCTGTCGGGTCAGCAGAGGATCGATGGAGATCCGCTTCTTACGCATAATCAATCGGATTCTTTTCCAGCCAGTGCTCGTCGCGTACCTGGTCAACTTTCTTCTTGGCACAGTTGCCAATACTCATCAACATGCGCCGGCTTTCCCAAAAGAATCCCACGCCGAACCCGAGCGTACCGCCTAGAATTCCATACCCCAGGGCTTTCGTTAGGCGTCGCCGGTCCGAGTAGCCGCCCAATATTCCTAATACCGTGCCAATTGCTGCGGGCCTTAAGGCACTGCGAATGGAAGAGCCAACAAATTTGTTCAGAGGCTCTCCGTTCAGGAAATCTTCTTCTCCGCCTTGCACACCCTCCACGGCCGAATGGACCAGCTTGCGCGTGTACTCGATATTGGATTTAGTCCAGATGGGTAGAGTCATAGGTCCTCGCATTGCGTTAAACCAAAGCCAGCTTCGGCGTTCTGTGATTGCCTTTCAGCCTCATCAACAGGATCATGCCTTCTGCACCGAAAAGCTGTGACTTGCATCACGAGAGCCGGCCCACATGCTTTTGAAATGCTAACCGGGAGATCATCCTATGAGGCTGACCTCATACTCCTCAACCACGCCGATTCCGAAACAGGTTTGACACCTGCCAGTGCCCCGGCAGTCGTCGCACTCAGGCAATTGCACCGCGACAGGCTCAAAGAACATCTCGCGCACTCCACCGTACCCGCTACCATGACAAACAGAACACTTGCCATCGCCTTCCGGTTCCACAGAAAACATGCGAATGGAATCACAATTGGGACATTGCATGGGAGCACCTCATAACTGCGCTTTCGCAATGAGGCTACTGCTGATCGCAAGCGTGAGAAAACAATTCCAATAAAGCTGAAGGGCGTGGTTCCCGAATTGGGAACGGAACCGCAAGGTTTATCAGTACCGGAGAAGGTGGTGGAAATAGGCTAACGCGGCATACCGTAGCTCACGGGCAACGTCGATGTTGTAGCGCCGCGCCAGTGAAGTATTAGGATACGCCAGATCTAATTGCTCGACCGTGAACGCGTTGCTTGTGAGAACACAACGAACAGCGAGTCTCAGTGACACCGAGCAAAAACGCTGCGCGCGGCGGAATGACGATCCGCTCACGATTGCCTTTTTCCTAGACTCTTCGTCAACCGGACAGATACTTTCTTAGTCTGCTTCCGCTTCGGTGGCTTTTGCGTCGCAAGACGCGACTCGAGTTCGATGACGCGCTTGCGCAGGGAATCGATCTCAGAGTGGCTTTCGGTGCCCGGCTGAACAAGTTGGGGGGTGCCAAGCAACTTCTTCATCAACTCGACGGGCGACAGAATCGCGGATTCGATTTCGCCGAGACGATTCTGAACTGCGTCCTGCACTTTTTCATAAGTGTCAAAGGCTGACTTGAGATACCACATGACAAATTCCTGCCGCACCTGATCGGAAGCCATAATGAGTTGGCGCAGCAATTCAAGTGGCAGGCCGGTGGGCTTTTCCTTTGCGTCCTCAGTAATGATCTGAGTCAAAGTCACTCGCGTCAGGTCCTGCCCTGAGTTGGCATCCACGACACGTACCTCCCTACCCTGGCGAATAAGGGCGGCGATCTGATCCAGATTCACGTACCGGCTGCCCGTCGTGTCGTAAAGGCGCCGGTTGCCATACTTCTTGATAGTTACGGGTGGCTGTTCCATTTTGGTTCTAGAAAATGTTGCTTTGCATATAATTTCGCTTCCATTCTTGACTTAAGTGTAAGCCGGACGTAGGCTTTAGTCGATGCTGCAATGCAGCAAATCTTGGAGGTACTGTTATGGCAGCCGCTACGAAGCCCGAAGTTTCCCGAGCACACTCGCATGGGCCCTCCTTTGTATCGCTCCTGTCGGGCTGGGCGCAGCAAGGAGTTCAGAGTTTCTTCGCGTCACAACGCATCATTCTAGACCTAGCCATGCGGCAGAATGCCAGTGTAATGCAGGCTCTGCGGCAGCAATTGACCGATCCGAATCACTCCCCGACCACGATTTTGAGCGAGATGGCAGGGGAGGGGATGTCGAACTTCATTGAAGGGCAGAAAGTGCTCTTTGAACTGGCACAGGAACAGAACGAGATACTGATGCAGGCCGTCAAAGACCACATTGGCACCTCACCAGCAGCGCAGGCTGTAGCCGATCTGTTCCAAAGAAGCGTAAACACGTTCATCGATATGCAACAAGAGTTTCTAAAGATCGCCGGCAAACAGACACACAACTTCGTGGAGGCAGCAAAAGCCGGCAAGCCCTATCAGACCGAGCATGTAACAGAGCTGGCCCGGGAAGGTATGGAAAACTTCATTAAAGCGCAGAAGCAATTTCTCGACATCATTGCCGATGAAACCGCAAAAGCGACGGGCGCGAAACGCACCAATGGCGCAATGAGGAAGATGAAGAAAACTGAGCTTGCCGAGCTTACGAGGCATGCAACAAACGCATTCATCGAAGCTCAGAAGAAGCTGTTCGACGTGGCCGGAAAGCAGATGAATACGAACGTGAAGACCGCCGGGAAGACGCTACAACTGTTACGTCCCTTCCCCTTCCTCCCATTGGGGGAGCTTACGCGAGAAGGCGTGAAAAGCTACGTTGACGCACAGAAAGCGCTCATGGAGGTAATGCTAAAGAACCGGCAAGAGAAAAAAGCAGGCTTCAAGACGACACGCGGCAAGGGCCCCGTCCGTGCGAAGAAAGCAGCTGCAGTTGGGGCAGCCTAGGACAGTTCATAGGCCACGGCCGTAAGCGGTAGAGTTTGCGGCCTGGTAATCGTACAACGATCTGAGCGAGTGCATGCAGCGCGCGTCCCAATCACGCGCTGCGGCATTCATGGGGTTTGCGGCCGGGGCGCAGAGCAACTCTTTTCTCGACCTCGCATCAGAAATCTAACCGTGAGGACGTACTGATGCATTCGAGTTTGGCAGGCCGGGTATAATGCCATCCGGCAAGAAACTGGCCTCTGGCGCGCCCTTCGCGGTTTCGCGCGCGACTACTCGGGGCAAGGCAAGAAAAGTTGCGGCGCAAAACACGAAAGGCCACAGGTCGTGCTTCCATGACGCGCAGCCGGAACCGTCCGCACAGAGCGCATGCGGAGGCGGATGTTCCGCTTTGGACTGAGGCGCTGTTCGGCGCCGAACTTCTTCTACTGCACGCAACTCCTGTGTATTACGGTTTCGGGGTCCCACAAGGAGACGACTCCGGCGTCGTGGTTATTCCCGGCTTTTTAGGCACCGATCTGTACCTGATGGAGTTGCATGCGTGGCTGGCCAGGATTGGGTACCGCCCTTATTTTTCCGGAATCGGTATCAATGCGGAGTGTCCGAATCTTCTTATACAGCGTCGCCTAAACGAAACAATCGATACTGCCCTGGCGGAGACCGGTCGCCGAGTTCATCTCATTGGTCATAGCCTCGGAGGAGTCCTCGCCCGCTCGGTCGCCAACCAGAGGCCGAAAGACGTGGCTTCGGTAATAACTCTGGCTTCACCCATTCGAGGAACGGTGATGCACCGCAGTGTTCTGAGCGCCGCCGAAGCGGTTCGCATGAGAATCCTTCAGGAGCACGGTCCTGGCGTATTACCCGGCTGCTATACCGGCGGCTGCACCTGTGCGTTTATTGACTCCCTGAGGCGCAACATTCCAGAGTCGATGGTTGAGACCGCAATCTACACTCGCCAGGACGGAATCGTCGACTGGCGCTGTTGTGTGACTAAGAATCCCGAGCATGACTTCGAAGTTTCCGGCACACACATCGGCCTCGCCTTCAATCCCTCCGCTTACGCCATTGTTGCCGAGCGCCTCGCGAAAGCACATTCATCCGAATAGCATCGCTGCTGGTACAGTGCGTCAGGCCCGGCCGGCGATTGAGCCAGTCACGTGGAGCTTTGCGGTTTGACGAGCATTCTTAAGAATGCCGTGTGGAACCACCCTCTTACGGCGGCTTGAGGATAGGGACTTACTGCTGGCGGTAGTTTGTGGTGGTACCTGCGCAGTCTGCACTTTCGGCTTCACCATGTTCTGCGCTCCCTGGAGCAGCAGGCGTCCAGGAAAGAGGAGCGCGCTACACTGCAATCCGATCCAGTCGCCAACAGACAACGGCAAAGCGACTCCCTTCCAGTTTGTCAACCAAGTGAGAAGGATATGTCGGCCCACGATGGATTCTATGCTGAATTGAGGCGCGCCAATATCGTGCAGAATGCCCTCCAGAGTGAACAAGGCTTTGCGGAACATCACCAGCGAAGTCGGGAGTCGAATGCCTTCATACGCAATTTGCTCGATAAGGTTCATGGCGTCGACTGCGCCTGGAACCCGTTTCACCGGCAGTTGATTGAGAAATGAGGTTACGCAACCGCGTATGATCTT
>JBLNFC010000430.1:0-2989 GCA_050263355.1 Acidobacteriota bacterium | reverse complement strand
CTGTTTGCGCCCCAAATCCTGGTTTTTCCGCACTATGACTGGGAGGACATTCGGCGAGCAGTGGTGAGCCGCATAAAAGCTGACCACGACTTCTTCAATAACAGTGAGGACACGGGAGACGAATCGCTATAGACCAAAGACATTCAACCGCACGGCCCCACCGCTATGCCAGGATCGACTCAGGCCGTGCGCTCAGCTGCCGATCTCAACCAGCCGGCAAATGAATCCCCAGCCGCCGCCTAACTCGCTCAGCGCCAGCATCAGTTCATTGCGGCCTTTTTGCAGTGGTAGATAGACTGCGTCATTCTCCGGGTTAACGATGCCCAGGAATCCGGGATCACGAAAATTCTGCGCGCTTCGGCCACGAAACAGAATTTTGCCGTTCAGAAATACGCTGATATCATCGCTGTACCCGATGTACAGCTTCTTCACCTGCTCGCGATCCGAATCGATATTGGTCCGTGCATAGATGACTTTCATTCCCGGGGTTGGTAGTCATTTACCGATACCGCCAGGCACCGCATCCCATGGTCTCGTTCGCAACCGATTTCTCCGAAGCGGTTGGACCCGCAGCCGCGGCGGCTCCGCCTCCACATCCTGCCACTGAATCGTATTGTTTTCGGATGCCGCGAGTGGACGTTCGAGATTCCGCGCCAGCGCATCGTAGGAAGGTGACAAGCTCCACTCGGTCAGAGTGCCCGGCGGGATGGGCGGCAGGTGCCGCTCCCAAGCTGCATCCTGGGTGCTTCGTATCTCGAAGTTCGTGAAGTAAGTCGCCCCGGTCAGCACAGCCAGTGCGACTTGTCCTTTCTGAACCCCGCTTTTCAAGTCACTCATCACCAGCGCCGGTTTGTCCATGTCTTTGACATACAACTTGGCCTGCGCGCCCACCACTTCCAGTCGCAGGTGGAACCATGTCGCTCTGGGGATCTCCACCGCGCCCGTGAACCCCGGGCCGTTATAGATTTGCCAGTTGAGCCCCGTGTTCAGAACCGGCGTGTACTGCATCGCATCGGGAAGCCCCGACTTGTGCTGTCGCAAATAGACCCACTCGGCATTCAGGCCGGGTTTGTCGATGCGAAACTGAATACCGAAAAAGCCCCGGCTCGCAGGTGTTGCCACATCCACATCGATGACGCCATCGCGCATCTCAAAATCTTTTAAAGTGGCCCCGCCGCCATCAAGCAACAGACACTTGCGGCCTTCATATTCAGCAAGTTTGGCTTCGCCTTCCAATAACCAGCGTGAAGAGTCTGGCGGAACCGAGACCGCCCCCGGACTGCTTTCAGGATTTTGCCCATCTCCAGCTGCGGTGAGTGCGTTTGCCACCGTCGACGACGCTAAACCTGTGTGACTCGTCGCTAACCATGCTCCGGCTGAGGCGGAACTTAAGAGGCGAACTGCGTCTCGTCGAGTAATCATCGGCACCTTATTACTATTTTCTTTTGTGAGTTGCTGGTGGCCCGACGAGTAGACGCTTTGGTTCAAGAATGGATAGCAGCTTCGGCGTGAAACCGGGCTTCTGCTCGACCGCATTTCGTATTCGATCGAGTCCGATGTGGAACGGCTCTCCCCCCCGAAAAACTACTTGCTTGGCGCCGTCCCGTGTCGGATCACCAGACCCGGATGCGCGCTCGTCACCTTGCCATCTGTCACCACCCATGCGCCGGAAACCATCACGTCAGGAATGCCCTTGGGTGGTGCATCCGGGTGCTGAATGGTGGACTGATCAATTACCGTGGCAGGGTCGAACACCACCAGGTCCGCAACATAACCTTCTGCGATGCGGCCGCGATCCTTGAGGCCAAGTTGCTCGGCCGACATCATCGTCATTTTGTGGATAGCAGTCTCGAGAGGAAGCACGTGCTCTTCACGCGCATATCGTCCCAGAACTCTGGGGAACGCTCCCGCCCCGCGCGGGTGCGCCCCGTGCAGCGACCCGTCGCTGCTGAACATGACCCGCGGGTTCGCGATAAACCACCGAACATCGTCCTCGCTCATTGAGGTGCCGATAACCTCCTCCTGTTCTTCTCCCGGCTTTTCATTCTCCGTCGCTTTGATCATGCCCATGTAGGCTTCCACCGGCGTGACTTTCCATGCCGCTGCAATCTGCTCCAGCGTTTTCCCCGCCATGGCAGGGTCGGGCGTGTACTTGGGGATCATGAGATTGGCGGCGCCTCCATTATCCGCGATAGCATGCGCGACCTTCTCGGGATTGAAAAAGTCACGATCGGTGACAATCACTCGCAGCGTGGAATGCCAGTACGTGTAGGGATAGACGTCAGCTTTCAGGTCCACGCCTTCTCTTTTCGCCTTTTCGAACACTCCCGGCATGCGTGTTTTAGCCATGTGCCAGACCGTGGGGCTCGCCAGCTTGATGTGGGTGATCTCTACCGGCAGCTTGCCTTCGCGTCCTATGCGCGTGATCTCTTCATAGGAATCAAACACCTTGCTGGCCTCATCTCTCACATGGCTGATGTAAAAGCCACCGCTTGCCGCCGCGGTCTTCGACAGCTCGATCATCTCTTCCGTTGTCGCAAAATGACCATTTTCGTACTCGAGTCCGCTGGAGAGCCCGAAAGCGCCCGCCTGTAGCTCGCGTCCCAGCAACTCCTGCATGCGTTTGATTTCTTCCGGCGTGGCCGCCCGGTACAGATCCTTACCCATCACCTGTTCTCGCAAGGTCGCGTGGCCAATCATGCTGGCAAAGTTGATGGCGGCCGGCGTCTTTTCGAGCCGCGTAAAGAAGTCGCCCAACGGAAAATTCGATTCGCCATCCTGGCCGACCAAAACCGTTGTCACTCCTTGCCGCGACACAGCCTCGGCATCCAGATCCTCGAAAATGCCGCTATCGTGATGGCTATGCATGTCGATAAATCCAGGCGCGAGTGCCAGACCGTGTTCGTCGCGCACAACCTCGTTGGCTTGCGCGGCAAGATTCTTTCCGATAGCCGCGATCCGGTCACCCTTAACGCGAACGTCCGCCTTG
>JBLNFC010000429.1:0-3232 GCA_050263355.1 Acidobacteriota bacterium | reverse complement strand
TCGCTCATCCCGCCGCGGCCAAGGAAATACTGAGTACTTCTTACGAGCTAATGAATGGCCGACCATAACAACAATGTAGTCATCCGAATCAAGCGCCAGGACACGCCTAATTCGCGCTCCTACTGGGAAGAGTTTGAGCTCGCATGGAAGCCGGGCATGAACGTGACGTCCTCACTGATGGACATCGCCGCCAATCCGGTCACCCGTGAGGGTAAAAAGACGACTCCAATTACTTACGACTCCAATTGCCTGGAGGAGGTGTGCGGTTCATGCGCCATGTTGATCAATGGGCGCGCCCGGATGGCCTGCTCGGCCCTGGTTGACAAGCTGGAGCGGCCGATCAAGCTGGAGCCGTTCTCGAAGTTTCCGGTGGTGCGGGATCTCTCGGTCGATCGCAGCGTGCTCTTTGAAAACCTGAAAGCAGTAAAGGCCTGGGTACCGGTGGACGGGACCTACGACCTGGGCGCAGGACCGCGAATGCCGATGGAAGAGCAGGAGCATGCGTATCCCCTGTCGCGATGTATCTCGTGCTGCTGCTGCATGGAGGCGTGTCCGCAGTTCAATGAGAGCACGGGCTTCGTCGGAGCAGCGGCTATTTCCCAGGTAAGATTGTTCAATACCCATCCTACCGGGGCAGCGCTCAAGCGCGAAAGATTGGCGGCTCTCATGGGAGATGGCGGCATCCAAGAGTGCGGCTATGCCCAGAACTGTGTCGAGGTTTGCCCAAAGGACATCCCGTTGACCCGATCGATCTCGGAGGTGGGGCGCGACGTGATGAAACAGGCAATCGGGGACCTATTTAGAAGATAAGGTCGCTGATTCAGGCTGAAGCCATGCGGCTCGCGGGATTTCGCACGCCGATCGATTAGCCCGATAGTACCTACACGAGGGATAACCTTAGTAACCGAATTGATAGAACGTTTGAGTACTTGTTTTTTGAAGGGGCTCGTTTAGAATCGCACCCTGCCTTGAGGTGAGAAGGCGCTCCCCGGATTTGAGGACCACTTCGTTGACGTCCAAGCTGGCCTGGCCAATTCTTTGGATTGCGCTGCTCGCGGCAATTGTGTGTAGCCCGGCTTTCGGTCTACACAACAATGTGCCCGTGCGGCACGCGCATCGTGGCAGGCGGCATTGGCGCCGAATTGCCTGGAATCCGATGTTCCGTCCTTCCCACGATTCCCTGCTGCGGCAGAATGAGGAGATCAATCGCCTGGAGCTTCCTCGCATTGCGGACGATGACGAACTTGAAGAACTGAAATTGCGTGAAGATCTGGTGCAAATCCGGGAGAGCCAGACTCTGCGATTCGATCCAAAGTTGGATCCCAAGCGTCGATATTGCAAGATGTGGGCGCGAGATTTCGTCGAAGATCTCAGCCAGGCATACTACCGCCAATTTCACAGCCAACTGCAGGTGAATTCGGCAGTACGAACGATCAAGGTGCAGCACAAGCTGCGTCGCCACAACCGCAATGCCGCTCCGGAGTACGGAGAAACCGCCTCATCCCACCTGGCGGGCTTGACCCTGGACCTGCAACGCCGGGGCATGACCAAGCAGCAGGTACATTTCGTCGAGCGCTACCTGTTCTATCTTCGGGCACTAGGGCTGGTGGAACCCGAAGAAGAGCGCCACCAATGGGTGTTCCACGTGATGGTCTCGGCCCGCTATGTTGATTGGCGCAAGACGCAGACTATGTTCCCGATCGCCGTTCCCGCCGACGTAGATACGGTCTTTGCCTTGACTCAGTAGTCCGGCTGAACTTTCCAAGACAATTTCAGGGCGCAACCACCGGCAGAATCACGCTCGAAGGCGCTTCTTTCGACCGGAAAATTCGCTGTGTCGCTTTTATGTAGTCGGAGTCCTGTGCCTTGAAGATGTTATCCACGTACCGCTGAGGATTACGGTCAATGAGGGGAAACCACGTACTCTGGACCTGCACCATGATGCGATGTCCCTTTAAGAATGCGTGATCATTCGTGCGAAGACTGAATTTGACTTCGTTAACTCCATCCGGCTTGAGAGGCTCTGGTTGTTCAAAACTGTGCAGAAAACGACCCCGGAAGACCTCGTCGGCAACGATCAATTCGTAGCCGCCCATCTTTTCATCCTGGGGATAGGTTTCCGGATATACATCAATCAACTTGACCACCCAATCACTGTCACTGCCGGAGGTCGATGCGAACAGGTCGGCCACAATATCGCCGGCCACAACAACGTCCTGGTCCAACACGCCCGTTTCCCAAGTCAGAACATCGGGACGGTGATCAACGAAGCGCTGGTCCTGCAACAGCCAAACCGGCCACTCCGGGCCGGGATAGGTTGGGGTGACGGGGCGAGGACGGTAAGGTACGGGGTTTGCCGGATCGGAGATGTAGGCGTCAAAAGCTTGCCCGGCGTCCGTCGGAGCATCGAACGAGAGACTCCGGCCTGCATGGAAGTACAACTTCTTCGACGTGACGCCGGTTTGAGGGGGCCACTCGGCGAATGATCGCCATTGATTAGAGCCGGTCTCGAAGACGACTGCTTCGCTCGCTGGACGACTTCCCTTCCCGTGCAGCCAATAGGCGAACCATGGCGCTTCAATTTTGCTGCGGAAGTATTTACTCGTATCACTGTTAAACGAAACCGGCCCTAGCTTGTTGCCAGGGCCATGAGCCCAGCCTCCGTGATTCCACGGGCCAGCCACAAAATAATTCAGGTGCTGGGCGTCGTTCTTCTCCAGCAGTTCGTAAACCTTCTGCGGACCGTAGAAGTCCTCCTGGTCCCACCAGCCCGCCACGTTAAGGTTGGGCACAGTGGTTTTGGTCAGGAAAGTGGCAAAAGCTTGTTTTTCCCAGAAGGCATCGCGATTAGGGTGATCGACAAAGTCATTCCAGGTTGGCAGTTCTCCGTGAAAGTACCTGGCATTTGCATTCGAGAGCGCACCGAGCCTGAGATACCACTCATAGGTGTCGTACGTATCGAACTTGAAATTCGTGTTCTCTTCCTTCGAGGTCTCCAGCAGCGCGGCATATTCGAAGCCATAGCTGAGGCGAAAGGCGCCGTTGTGATGGAAGTCGTCGCCCAGAAACATGTCTGCAGGACTGGCCTGCTCGGACGCTGCTTTCAGCGCCGGATGGGGATCGAGCAGGGCCATGGCGGTTGTCCACCCTGCATAAGAGACGCCGCGGATTCCGACCTTCCCGTTGTTGTTGCGGACATTGTTAACGAGCCATTCGACGGTATCGTAAGCAT
>JBLNFC010000428.1:0-4270 GCA_050263355.1 Acidobacteriota bacterium | reverse complement strand
AGGGCATAGAAAAGGCGTACGGAACTAACAACCAGGAAGAACTCGAGACGGTCATGCAGTCAATGACCGATCTCGACGCCGATGTCGAATTGCAGTCGGAAGAGCAAGAGATGGAATTGGC
Source organism: Acidobacteriota bacterium (assembly GCA_050263355.1). Classification (GTDB taxonomy): domain Bacteria; phylum Acidobacteriota; class Terriglobia; order Terriglobales; family Acidobacteriaceae; genus Gp1-AA122. The sequence continues at coordinate 4,149 of JBLNFC010000428.1, read as the reverse complement.
CGACCTGGAGAGGGCGGCCGATGAGGCTCCCATCGTCAAGTTGGTTAACCTCGTCTTAACTGACGCGGTGAAGCGCGGGGCTAGCGACATCCACATGGAGCCCTACGAGAAAGAATTCCGCGTTCGGTTCCGCATTGATGGCGTGCTGCAAAGCATCATGACGCCTCCGCTGAAGTTGAAGGACGCGATCACGTCCCGCGTGAAGATCATGTCGAAGCTCGATATCAGCGAAAAACGGCTGCCGCAAGACGGACGCATCATGCTGAAGATGAATATCGGGGGAAGGAAGAAACAACTCGATTTCCGCGTGAGCACGCTTCCGACGTTGTGGGGCGAAAAGATCGTAATGCGGTTGCTCGACAAAGAGAACCTGCGGCTGGACATGACGAAACTGGGATTCGAGCCCGAATCACTGGTCAAGTTTGAGAAAGCGATTTTGAAGCCGTATGGGATGGTGCTGGTCACGGGACCAACAGGCTCCGGAAAAACGAATACCTTGTACTCCTCCATTGCCCGATTAAACCAGCCCGATACCAACATCATGACGGCGGAAGACCCGGTCGAGTTCCAGTTGCAGGGTGTCAATCAGGTGCAGATGAAGGAACAGATTGGTCTGAACTTCGCCGCCGCGTTACGCGCTTTCCTGCGCCAGGATCCGAACATCATCCTGGTTGGCGAGATTCGAGACTTTGAGACGGCAGAGATTGCAATCAAAGCGGCGCTAACGGGTCACCTGGTTCTCTCCACGCTTCACACCAACGGTGCCCCCGAGACCATCACGCGTCTCATGAACATGGGCATCGAGCCATTTCTGGTTGCGACTTCGGTTCACCTTATCTGTGCTCAGCGCCTGGTGCGGCGTATCTGTAAGGACTGCGCCGAAGTGATGGAAGTTCCTTATCAGACTCTGATTGAAGAAGGGTACAGCCCCGAAGAAGCCAAGACCGTGAAGATTCAGAAGGGAAAGGGATGCGCGACCTGCAACAACACCGGTTACAAGGGACGTACTGGTTTGTACGAAGTCATGGAAGTCGACGAGGAAATCAAAGAACTGGTGCTGGTGGGCGCGTCGGCGGTCGAACTGAAAAAGAAGGCGATCGAGCGCGGCATGTTCACTCTGCGACGCAGCGGATTGATCAAAGTCGCACTAGGAATGACCACGCTTGAAGAAGTGGCTCGCGAAACAATTCATTAATCCTGTGGTTCTCGAAGAAAGGGAAATCGAATTATGTCGCTCTCGTTAAGCGATCTGTTGAAGAGAATGCTGGAGATGGGAGGCAGTGACCTTCACATCACCACCAACTCGCCGCCGCAAGTGCGCGTACACGGGCACTTGAACCCGCTCGACCTGCCACAGCTGACGCCTTCAGAAACGAAACAGTTGGCCTACAGCGTAATGACCGACTCGCAAAAGCACCGATTCGAAGAAAACCTGGAATTGGACTTCTCGTTCGGCCTCAAGGGATTAGCCCGATTCCGTGCAAATCTCTTCAACCAGCGTGGCGCAACCGCGGCTGTATTCCGTCTCATCCCTTTCGAAATCAAATCTTTCAATCAGCTTGGGCTTCCAGCTGTAGTCAGCAAATTGTGCGACAAGCCTCGAGGCCTGGTATTGGTCACCGGTCCCACGGGCTCGGGCAAGTCGACAACCCTTGCAGCAATGATCGACAAGATCAATACCGAGCGCCACGACCACATTCTCACTATCGAAGACCCGATCGAATTTGTGCACATGAACAAGAACTGCCTGGTAAACCAGCGTGAATTGCACGCGGATACCAAAAGCTTCGCTGACGCCTTACGCGCTGCACTTCGCGAAGACCCAGACGTGGTGCTTATCGGTGAAATGCGCGACTTGGAGACAATTGAATCCGCGCTGCGTATCGCGGAAACCGGTCACCTCACGTTCGGTACGCTGCATACCAATTCAGCCTCCTCGACCATCAACCGTATCATCGATGTCTTCCCGGCCCACCAGCAGCCCCAGATTCGTGCGCAGCTGTCGCTGGTTTTGGAAGGCATCATGTGTCAGACGCTTCTGCCCAAATCCGATGGCAAGGGGCGGGCCATGCTGATGGAAATCATGGTGCCCAATGCAGCCATACGAAACCTGATCCGTGAAGACAAGATTCACCAGATTTACTCCGCCATGCAATCAGGTCAGGACAAGTTTGGAATGCAGACCTTCAATCAGGCTTTGGCCACAGCTTATTTCCAGAAGCAAATCACGTTGGAGTTAGCTTTAACGCGCTCCAGTTCACCCGATGAGTTGCAGGAGATGATCAATCGCGGCGCTAGCCTGTTGAACCGGAACCAGGCCGCGAGCGCGAGCGGAAAACGTTAGCCGGAGGATCGGACTGATCTCCACGAGGTCAGAACAGGATCAAGAAATGGGCCCGAAGCGCACGCGGTAAGCGCCGGGTGAAGCAAGTCGCAGTCAGGAGAGGCACATTATGCCAGTGTTCACATTTTCAGGGAAAGACCAGTCGGGACAGAAAATCAGCGGGGAGCGAAACGCGGTCAACAAGCAGACGCTCGCGTCACAGTTACGGCGGGAACGGATTACTCCCAATTCGATCCGGGAAAAGGGTAAGGAGTTCTCACTTCCTACGTTCGGGGCGGGCAAGGTTAAGACGAAGGATATTGCGATCTTCTTTCGTCAATTCTCCGTCATGATCGACGCCGGTTTGCCTCTGGTGCAGTGTCTGGAAATCCTGGCAGCAAACCAGGAGAACCCGACATTTCAGAAGACCCTGACTGGAGTGCGAACCACGGTGGAAGGGGGCGCGACACTGGCCAATGCCATGCGGCAATTCCCCAATGTTTTCGATGACCTCAGCACCAACATGATCGAAGCCGGCGAGACCGGCGGTATTCTCGACATCATTCTGCAGCGTTTGGCGACCTATGTGGAAAAGGCTGTTCGCCTCAAATCTGCAGTCAAGTCGGCCTTGATCTACCCGGTTTCGGTTGTCAGCATCGCAATCCTGATCGTCGGCGCATTGTTGAAGTGGGTTGTGCCTATCTTTGCCAACCTGTTCGCTGGCCTTGGGGTCGCCCTGCCCCTGCCAACCCGAATCGTTATGGGGCTGAGCGCGTTCGTCGGTCACTTCTGGTGGTTCTTCATCGTAGGAGGAGTGGGTCTTGTCTTCGGAATCAAGCAGGTTCGCAAGAATCCCCGCGGGAAATACCTGCTGGATAAAGCAATGCTGAACACACCGGTCGTAGGCGTGCTGCTCCGCAAGATTGCGGTCGCGCGCTTCACTCGTACACTCGGAACTCTAATCACATCTGGTGTGCCAATTCTCGAAGGACTGGCGATTACCGCCAGGACTTCCGGCAACGCTGTCCTGGAACAAGCATTGATGAGAGTACGAAAGGCCATCGAGGAAGGACGCACCATCGTCGATCCGCTCAAAGAATCCGGTGTCTTTCCCAACATGGTGACGCAAATGATCGGGGTTGGCGAAGCCACGGGCGCTATGGATGCAATGTTGCAGAAAATCGCCGACTTCTACGAAGAGGAAGTGGACGCGGCCACAAAAGACATGCTCGCCATGTTGGAGCCGGTTATCATCGGCGTCCTCGGCGTGTGCGTCGGTGGCATTGTGATTTCGTTGTACATGCCACTGTTCTCGATGATCGCGAAACTGGCGGGCTAACTGCCGCAAATGAAGGTGAGGCTGCCGGTGACACGCGCCGGCAGCTTCGAGCCAATCACGCACCTCTCGCGCGGGGCGAGAAAACTGGCCGCTCAGGAGAATCCGGCCGAGCAGATCGGGATCGAACATGCAATCGATGTTTGACGAGCGGTTATGGCTGGAGTGGCTGGTCAAAGTCCGCATCCTGATTCTCACCTTCCTGCTGGGAATAGAACTCCTCATCAACCAGTTCACGGCAGCACCTCTCCCGGTTCGCCCATTCGTCAGCGCCATCCTGCTCTGGTACACGTTATCTATTTTTTACGTGCTCCTGCTGTCATTCTGGCGTGAGCATCACGTCCAATCAGTTTTGCAGGTCCTGACTGATCTGTTGCTGGCGACAGTTCTGATCGAAGTTACAGGTGGGGTCGACAGTTCGTTGAACTTCTTGTACCCCTTGATAATTATCGTTGCCTGTATTTTGTTGCCGCGAGTGTGGGCGATCCTG
>JBLNFC010000427.1:0-4315 GCA_050263355.1 Acidobacteriota bacterium | reverse complement strand
ACTGCAACCACCGGGGAAGAGGCTCTCGAAAGAGTGCAGAAGGGATTGCAGCCTGACCTGGTCCTGCTGGACTTGCTCATGCCGGGCATAGACGGCCTGCAAACGCTCGAGCAGCTACGTGAGCTGCGGCCGGGCGTAAAGGTCGTCATGCTATCGTGCGTAAACGACACTCGCAAAGTTGTGCAAGCTATGCGTCTTGGAGCGCACGACTATCTCACTAAACCTTTTCAGAAGGCTGAGCTGGACGCCGTCGTCGATCAATGTTTGGGTACTGGCGAACCGGTTCACTCCGGGGACATTGAAGAACTCTGCGATGATGTCTTCTTTATCGCAGCGAGTCCCGCCATGCGTAAGATCCGGTCGCAGGCGGCTCTTGTCGCCAACGTCGATATACCTGTCCTATTGTTGGGAGAAAGCGGCACCGGTAAAGAGGTGCTGGGCCGGCTCGTCCACAAGCTCTCGCCGCGCGCTCACCGTACGTTCCTCAAAGTGAACTGCGCCGCCGTTCCTGCGGACCTTCTGGAGAGCGAGTTATTCGGTTATGAAGCTGGCGCTTTTACTGGGGCCACACACTCCAAGCCGGGCAAATTCGAGTTGTGCAATAAGGGTACTATCCTGCTGGACGAAATCGGCGAAATGCCACCGTTATTACAGGCGAAGCTGTTACACGTTCTCCAGGATCAACAATTCTCGCGCCTGGGCAGCCGTTCAGTAGTGAAGGTGGATGTACGGATTCTGGCGGCAACCAACATCAACATCCCGGAAGCACTCGCAACCAAACGCCTGCGCGAAGATCTCTATTACCGTCTAAATGCTTTCACCCTGCAGTTACCGCCTTTGCGGGATCGCAAGGAAGAGGTTCCCATTCTGCTCAAACATCACATGACACGGATGTCTGAGCGCTATGCGCGGCCGCCATTGCCTTTATCCCCGACGCTGCTGCAGGCGTGCCACGATTATTCCTGGCCGGGCAACTTGCGCGAACTAAACAACTTTGTAAAGAGATACTTGATCCTGGGCGACGAGAAGTTGGCAATCCAGGAACTGCAACCCAAGACCGACGGCAGTGGCGCGCAGTTTGAACCGGGTGCGAAGCATGCGGGAGAGCCCACGGGAGGGCTGAAATCTTTAGCACGCAGCGCGAAGGATGAAGCCGAAGCGGAAGCGATTACACGCGCGCTGGATGAGACTAACTGGAATCGCAAACAGGCTGCGGCTTTGCTGAAAATCAGTTACAAAGCACTGCTTTATAAGATTCGTCAGTACGGAATAGCTCAGGCCAAGAGTCATCACAGGCTGTCCGCGGGAATGTAAGCGGCGCCTGATTAAGAAAACAAACCGGGCGCTTCGCCCGGTTTTCGTTTTCCGCAGTGATGATATTACTGCACGACCAGCGTGAGAGTTGCAGCATGCGCGGCTGTGCCCGACGTCCCAGCAGTTCCCGACGTGCCGGTTACCGTTACCGTGTACGTGCCTGCGGGCGTTCCACCGGTTGCTGGTGGTGCTGAGGAACTCCCTCCGCACGCTACTTGGAACATCACTCCTCCGAACAGCATGCCCAGCAGCGTAACCGCAAGCCAGGCTTTCCGGGGCGACCGCTTGCCTACTGCTACTCCTATCAGCGTCATTCCCGTTAGTGGGAGAAACACCGCATACCAGAGTATCGACCCGCCATGGAGAACTGCGGTCGTGACAGGCCGGGCCGTCGTCGTAATCGTGAGAGTCGACGTTAGCGGGCTAGTGCTATTGGAAGCACTGAATGTCAGCGGATTCGTGGAGAATGCACACGCGGCTCCCGCCGGTAATCCGGCCGAACAGGAAAGCGAAACATTGTTCGGAAAGCTGGGAATCGGGGTCGCGGTGACCTGATAGGTAGCCGAAGTTCCCGCCGGTGCAGGTACCGTGAACGTATTCGGACTCACCGCTATGGAGAAGTCAGTCACCGTCACTGGAGTTGCGGGCGCGGCAGAGTTGTTCCCCGGATTAGGATCGGCTGATCCAGCAGCGGCTGTGACGGTTCCGCTGTCGTTGAAACCTCCCGGAAATGGCACTGTCGGAGTCAGGACGACGGTGGCCGTGCCAGTCGCACCGGGTTGAAGTGTCCCGATGGAGCATTGCACTGTACCCCCGACCGGCGAAGCACAGCTGCCAGGGGAACTGGTGATTGAGTTGAATGTGACACCCGTGCTCGGAAGGTTGTCAGTAAACACGACTCCTGATGTGGGATCGGGGCCGGCATTTTTTATCGTGAAGGTGAATGTAACGGAATTGCCGACTCCAATTTGGGCCGTGCCGACGGAGGCGGTAAGTTGCAGATCGCTGACTGATCCTAACTTGCTGACGAAGGCGTCGCTGGGCCCGTTCAATGTCGCTTGAGCGGCTGATCCCGCGAGCGGAAAATCACCCGAATTGGTGAATCCTGCCACATAACTTGCGAAATTCGAGTCCAAGGCAACCGCTGAACCCTGGTCGAGACCGCTGCCCCCGAACGCCGATACAAAGTCGTTAGTAGGTAGGTTCGAAGTCGTGTCGATGCTCGCCACGAAGGCGTCGCCTCCGCCGAGGGGCCCAGTTAGGAATGCGGGGGATCCCACCGGAATTACGGGGGTGATACTTCCAGTTGTGTTTCCTGTAAGTCTTACCCGCTGAGCAGAATCGACCGCAATGGCACGCCCTGTGTCATCGCCGGTACCGCCCAGGTAAGTAAAGTAGTTCAGGGCCACAGTGGCATTTGCTGCCGGATTGTTCAGCTTGGCTACAAAAGCATCCAGAGCAGCGGTGTAGGCGAACGGCGCCGGCGCTCTCATCCACGCAGGGGAATCGGTTGACCCTGTTACGTACGCGTTGCCACCGGAATCTACCGCAATGCCATAGCCGATGTCACTTCCTGCGCCGCCAAGATAAGTCGAATAAAGCAACGCTGCGTTCGCCGCGGCTGCAGGATTGATTTTCGCTACAAACACGTCCGGCAGCGTCAAACCGGCGCTGCAACCTCCCGGAGAAGAGTTCGGTGTATCCAGGCAAGGTTGAGCCGCGTTCAAAATTCTGAAATCCGAGGCCGCACCAACATGCAAAAAGTTGGTTCCTCCTGTGATGTAAACGTTCTGACCGGAATCCACGGCAATGCCGCCGCCCTGGGTGATGGCGCCAGTTGCAGGGTTACCACCACCAAAATACGTCGAGTAAGTAAGAGCGCTGGCACCCGCGGACGGCGTCAACTTCGCCATGAAGAATTGGCTATCGCTCAACGACAACGGCGCCGGTTGCAGGGATCCGGGCGTGGTGTGGAAGTGGGGTGAAGACGTGATCCCGCTGATGTAGGCACTGCCTTTGCTATCGATGGCCAAACCTGTAGCTGCGTCTACCCCATCGCCTCCCAGCAGCGTGCCCCACGTTAGCCCGCTGAAATTTGCCTTTAATTCCGAAACGAAGACGTGAGCCGTGGCCGCGTTCAGCCCGGGATTTGCGATGCCTTTAACCGTGGGGAAATTGGCCGAAGTCGTGGTTCCAGCCAAGAAGATGTTTCCAGCAGCGTCGACGGCAATGCCCGCGGCTGAATCGGTGCCACTGCCGCCTAAATAGGTGGACGCAACCAAGGCTCCGCTTTGATTGAATTTCGAGACGAAGATGTTTCTCGTACCGGTGAAAGTGTTATGAACTCCCGGCTGCGGCGGGAAGTCAGTCGACGTGGTGGAGCCCATTACATAGATATTGAATTGCGAATCGACCGCTACCTTTTGGCAGTTGTCGACGGAGTTGGTGGCATTGACGGTGATTGTCGTGCAGTTCTCGTCGCCTGAGCCACCCAGATAGGTTGAATAGGTTAGCTGCGGGTCGATTATCAAAGCTCGAGAATGATCGTACTCGCCAAGCGAAAAACCAACGCTGTTGTCGGAGCTCCGAACGAAGCGTCCCGACACCTCGCGCTTCTGTCCGTGAACCTGCTGGTAGATGCTGGGAGCGTGCAGCCGAACGTCGCCCCCGTCCGTGCCCAGAACCACGTCGCCTTTCCCATCAATCGCGAGTCGTTCAGACCCTTGGAACTGCAACTTCACGGCGTGGACGTCTGCTCCTGGCGCGACTTCGAAGTCGTATTCCAGTTCTCCCTCGTTGCCGTAATAGACAAGATCAATCCCCGGATAGATGTTTCGATACCGAACACGCGCAAACTGAGGGACGTTAAGGTGCCAGTGCTTGGGATCATTGCCGATGAAGTAATTGCTCGTGGCAGGAAGTTTGTTTGCGGAATTCACAGCCGATGACAGATTTGCGCCAGCCAATTTCATCCTGAGAACTGACGGATGCGCCATGGGCC
>JBLNFC010000426.1:0-5584 GCA_050263355.1 Acidobacteriota bacterium | reverse complement strand
GTCCCAAGCAAGCCCCGGTTAGTAAGTGCGTGATCGGTTCCAATTGCCTCCTGAGCACTGCTCAATGACGAGGTTACGCCGCCTTGCAGTTTCCGCCCTACATTCTTGATAGGATTGCGCGAGATGGTTATGAAAAGCCTGGCCAACCAGCGCGACAAGCAAGAGATAGCTGAACGCGCGCAGAAGATTCAACCTTCCTCTCAGCGACGCTGGGGCAAAATGACGGCGCACCAGATGCTCTGCCATTTGTGCGATTCCTTCCGGGGCCCGCTGGGTTCGCGCCATCTCTCGACCGGGAAGATGTTCGGGCCTCAACGACTGGTGAAATGGATTGCCCTGAATTCCCCTTTTCCCTGGCCCCACGGCGTGAAGACGCGGCCTGAAGCCGATCAGATGATTGGAGGAACGCCGCCCGTAGATTTCGACACGGATCGGGCCGAGTTTCTGGCGTTGCTGGACGTTTTCTGCCAATCTGCACAAGAATGCCAGGCACGACCCCATCCAACGCTGGGCTTGATGTCGCAAGACGAATGGCTGCGCTGGGGCTATTTGCACGTGGATCATCATTTCCGCCAGTTTGGCGTGTAAGCCCCTGCGCGTTCACGCGCCATCATTGATTCCCGCGAACGCGGATGGGACCAACAACGTGAATGCGTCGGGAACGACGGAGATTTCAGCCGGAACTGTGCCCACCAACTCACCATCTGCTTCCACAAAGATCCGCTCGGCCTTCGAGGGATTTAGCTCAACCGAACGACAGGAAATTCGCCGGGAGGTTCGTAGCTCAACTTTCGGTACGCTCCAGCGAGCCCCGAAGAGACCGCGAGCGATGTAGGCCAGGTAAAGCAACCGGCTGCCTGTTTTGAACAGGACGAGGCGATGGCCTTCCCGCTTCAAAGAGGCGCCAGGAGCGAATTCCCGCAGTATCCCACCGAACTTCGTAATGCGGACCGCGAGTAGCTCAGAAACCGTGGTCGTAAATGTCTTGTCCGTCGCGGCGTCCACATATTCCGCGTCGAAGAATAGCATCTTGTGCGTAAGCCATAGCCGCGTGGCTTTGGCGTAGTACGCCGTCATGCCCATCCGACTTTTTACCGCCGCGTTGAGTTTGTAGAACAAATGGGCATCGACACCGCCCCCAACTGCCACAGTGAAATAGCGGCGAACCGTCTTGCCATCGAAGGCTCGGTAGTCTACCTGGCCCGCTGCCAATCGAAGAGGGACCGCGCTCAAGAGTGCTCGGGCCGCTTTAACCGGGTGCAACGGCAGGCCGATATCATGCGCTAAAGTGTTGGCTGTTCCGACAGGAATGACGCCCAAAGCGACGCGGCTTCCGACCAGTCCTTGGAGCACGTCATTGATAGTTCCATCGCCGCCACATGCAAGCACTGTATCAACGCGCTCGGAAATCGCCTGCCGTACTTGCTGCAAAGTGGCTTCAGGACCGCCGGATACGTTTGCGCGAACCTCTGCACCTGCATCGCGCAGAACCTTGGTAACGGCTTCCACATCGGCCCGGCGGCGCTCCTTGCGAATGCCCGACGCCGGATTATAAAGAAGCAGCACCCGTCGCATGGAACCGGCAGCTATCTTGTCCCCCACTCCCACATGCCGAACGTGGTGCTCTGGCACAAAGGGTGCCCGAGTTGGCGAAGCAAGTTTGTGATTTTCCTGGCGGCAGCAGCGTTCGGCATTCAGCGAATCTCCTTTGATCAGCACGCGGGCTTTTCACGACGATAACTGGCGTTGCGAACTACTCACGATTTGGCTAAGCTGTTGAAGCTCAGCCGGGTGCATTGTACCTGCCCCCGGTTCTTACCTGATAACGGCCAAATTCCAAAAGGTGTTCCGGAGGTCTTCGGATGATGAACCGTCTGGTTTGTACTCTAGTCGTGTTCTCCGTTTGCGTCGCGGCTGTTGCCCAGCATGAGATGCATCCCGCTTCCAAGCCGGCAACTCTCATGCCGGGCTTAGGGGATCTGCATCATCCAGTTTCCACTTCCAACCCACAGGCCCAACAGTTCTTTGATCAAGGACTGCGCCTGATCTATGCCTTCAATCATGATGAGGCGGGCCATTCTTTCCAGAGAGCGGCAGAAATCGATCCCAAGCTAGCCATGGCGTATTGGGGTATTGCGGAAGCAGTAGGACCGAACTACAACGATCCCGCGAGCGATGACCGCTTCAAAGCGGCGCACGACGCAATTCAGAAAGCGCTCGAGCTTTCCGGCAAAGGCTCCTCCATAGAAAAGGCCTACATCGAAGCGATGGCCAAGCGCTTCCCTGGGGATCCTAAAGCGGATCGTCGAAAGGCAGCCGAAGATTATCGGGACGCTATGCGCGAGCTAGTAAAGCAGTATCCCGACGACCTCGATGCCGCCACACTCTTCGCCGAATCCGGCATGAATCTGCATCCCTGGGGCTTGTGGCACCCGGACGGAACTCCGGAAGCCGGCACTGAAGAGATAGTTTCCAGGCTCGAATCGGTGATCCGGCGCGATCCCAACCACCTGGGCGCAATTCACTACTACATACATTCGGTGGAAGCGTCGCAAAGTCCAGAACGCGCTCTGGCGGCCGCGAATAGACTCGCTACTCTCGCGCCGGCTGCGGGCCACATTGTTCATATGCCGGCGCATGTTTACATCCGCACCGGAGATTACGAATCAGCGGTCAAAACCAACCAGAAGGCGGCAACCGCCGATGAAGCCTATATCAAGGCAAGTGGGGCCCAGGGTATCTACCCGATGATGTACTACTCGCATAACTTGCACTTCATCGCCATGTGCTCCGCGATGAATGGAAACTATGCGGAATCCAAAAAAGCGGCGGATATGCTAGCCGCGCACGTGGCTCCCGCAGTAAAAGACATGCCGCCGCTGGAAGGTTTCATGACGATCCCTATGGCGGTTGAGGTCCGGTTTCATCGCTGGAACGACATCTTGACGGCAAAGCCTCCCGATCCGGCGATGAAGGTCAGCACCGTTTTTTATCATTTCGCTCGCGGCATGGCTCTAGCGGCAACGGGCAAGGTGGCGGATGCGGAGGCGGAGCACAAACTGGTCTCGGAGGCCGAGCAGGCAACACCTGAGGATGTGGTGTTTGCCATGCCTGTCAACAACAAGGCTAAGGACATTCTCAAAATTGCGAAGAATGTACTCGGCGCGAAAATTGCCCTCGCGAAGAAGGATAACGAGGGCGCAATGACTATGCTCCGGCAGGCCGTAGTAATCCAGGACTCTTTGAAATACAACGAGCCACCCGACTGGTTTTTCCCCGTACGTGAGTCCCTCGGGGCTGTTCTGCTGTCGAGCGGCAACGCAGTAGAAGCAGAGAAAGTCTTTCGCGAGGACCTCGACCACAACCCGCGGAATCCGCGGTCATTGTTCGGCCTTCGTGAAGCCCTGAAAGCACAGAAGCGCGACTATGACGCGGGATTCGTCCAGAAGCAGTTCGACGCCTCATGGAAGGGCACAGGGCCGGCGTTGCAGATGGGAGATCTGGTTTAGTTTCCGTGCAGTGTCATCGCCTTCAACCGCAGGATCTGTGCACCGAGGCAGGGTGCACAGGTCCTGCACTTCGCTCACGGTGACAAGCCGGTTTCGTGCCGTTCCACCGCGTACACGCAGTGCTCCAGGCCTCTCCAGATGACCTGTTTTACTACTCTCATTCCATTCTTCTCGGCCACACGGCGGGACTGCATGTTCTCTGGTCTTATCAATGAGATCAATCGATTCACTTGTAAATGGGCGAACCCGAAGTCCCGGCATGCGCGCGCGGCCTCGGTCGCGAATCCTTGGCCCCACAAATCGCGCCTTGTGTGGTATCCGATCTCGACCTCCGAAGCTTCATCGACACTCTGTCGCATCAGACCACAGTCCCCGATGAGTTCGCCTGACGATTTCAGTACCATGGCCCACAATCCAAAGCCGTCGGCGTGGTAGCGACGACGGTTGCGTTCAATCCATTCCTCTACGGCGGCACGATCAAAGGGCACGGGATAGTAACGCATGGTTTCCGGGTCTGAGATGACGACGGCGAGAGCGTCGAGATCGTCTGATACGAATTCCCGCAATATGAGCCGGGAGGTTTCCAGAATTGCCTTCATTGATTAAGGGCTGCGAGGCTGGGCCGACCGATCCGCATGACAACGTGCTGAATCAGGCCTTCATCTCGCGATGGAGCCACGCTTTTGCCATGGCCCAATCTCGTTTCACCGTAGCTGGTGAGATATCGAGAGCTTCCGAAGTATCTTCAATGGAGAGCCCGGCAAAAAACCTGAGCTCAACGATTTTTGCTTGCTGAGGATCAATCTTGGCCAGGTTGGTTAAGGCCGCATCCAGGGCTACAAGGTCCAGATCACGCTCCGCGAGAGCAACCAAGCCTTCGTCCAGGGTCACTCGACATGCGCCATCACCGCGTTTGGCCGCGCTGCGGCTGCGGGCATGATCGACCAGAATGCGCCGCATCATCTGCGCCGCAATGCCGAAAAAATGGGCGCGATTCTGCCAGCTGACGTTTTGATCCACCAGGCGAAGATAAGCTTCATGCACCAGGGCCGTGCTTTGCAGGGTATGCCCGGGTCTCTCCTGCTGAAGATAGCGGCGTGCCAGACGGCGCAATTCGTCATAGACGAGTGGAAGCAGGTCTTCGAGAGCCTGGTGGTCGCCCTCGGTCCATCGAACCAGGAGTTGAGTAACAGCGGGATTCGGCGTGGCCGCGTTCATAGCCTGATCAGCCCTCGCCGAATGATACCTCAGCCAGGCACCAGGAATTAAGAGAGAAAGCCTCGCGACCCGCGACGCGAGGCTCCTCCGTCGTCCAGCCCGCTCAGCCAAAGCGGACTGGCTCACAGCGCTCCGTTTTCTGAACCGGAGCCGTGATATCCATTGCATTGCTTGCATTTGCCGGCTGCTTCGCTGTTGTCCACGCGATGATGGACCGGTTTTACAGTGCGCAGGAAAGCGAAGATTGATTTCAGGTCTTCATCGTTCATGTTGCGAAAGACCCACCATGGCATTGGAACCCGCAATCCGCGTGCCCCCACGTGTCCAGTTCGGATTGCCTTGATAAAGAGAGCTTCATCGTAGTAGCCGATTCCACTCGCATCGGGGGTGATGTTGGCTGTAGCCACTTTGAACTCGTCGAAGTAGTTTCCGCCGGCGAACTCCATACCCGGGATCGGACGCCCCGATTTGTCCTTCGGCGTGTGGCAATTCGCGCATCCACCAATCGTGGCTAAATAACGACCGTGCGCAACCCGGTCTGTGGTTTCGTGAACGACCGGCTCCTTCACGGGTTGCGGAGCGTTGTTGATAAGCCGGGAAAGAGGGAATGGAATCTTCGGCTTCGGCAGTTCATGATGCACCGGCTCCAAAGATCGGATGTAGACGATGATCGACGCGAGATCCTCATCGGATAAATGACGGAAATCTTCATAGGGCATCATGGGAAACAAGGTTCGACCATCGTGACCGATGCCCTCACGAATTGCCCTGGCAAACTGGTCATCGCTCCACGTGCCCGACCCAGTCTCCGGGTCCGGAGTAAGATTCGGCGCCGCGATCACCAGATCTCCTTGGTT
>JBLNFC010000425.1:0-3995 GCA_050263355.1 Acidobacteriota bacterium | reverse complement strand
CATGCGCTTGTGGACCGTTTCGTTCCACTTTCTTGAGATCCGTCCTCGCTGCAAATCCAAAAGGGGCCTTTGACCACTCATTCCGTGGTCTTTCTCGCGCTCTGAGTCGTGATCGTGCTTCCGATCTTGCTGGGTTCAGGCGCGGCCAACCGGTCCCATGCCACCTGTCCGAGGAGCCCCCATGAGTGCGAAACGTGAACCAGCCAGCGTCAGTAACCGTGAGCGTCTGATGCTCGACGAAGCCGGGCTTGACGCGGCAAAGCATTCGCTCGACCAGGGCGCGGTGACGCCGAGCTATGGTCCATGGCGAGAAGATATCATCAAGCTGCTGAACGATTCGCTGGCCACCGAACTGGTCTGCGTGTTGCGCTACAAGCGCCACCACTTCACGGCCAAGGGCTTGGCGTCACCGAAGATCGCCGAGGAGTTCATGGTGCATGCGCTCGAGGAAACGGCGCATGCCGACCAGGTGGCCGAGCGCATCGTGCAACTCGGCGGCGAGCCCGACTTTTCACCTGGCACCTTGCTCGCGCGAAGCCACGCCGATTACGACGAATCGAGCGACCTGAAGGCCATGATCAAGACGAACTTGATTGCCGAACGCGTTGCCATCGAAGCCTACAGCCAGATGATCGCGCTTATCGGAGATAAGGACTCTTCTACCCGCCGCATGCTCGAAGGCATCCTGAGCCAGGAGCAGGAGCATGCCGAGGAGTTGAGCGACTGGCTGACCGCATGACGCGCGCCACGCAGAACGCCTAGATTCCACACCCTCCGATTCCTCGTCCTCGCATGCAAGCCACGGGAACTGCACGATGACAAAAGGCAAAACGATGACTCCAGGCAAGCTCAAGTCTTGGGGGCGAGATCCTCCCTGAAGCAACTACGGAGAGAGCAGTACATTTAATACCGATGCTTGAACTTTCTCAGATGAAACGATGCTTTCTTCAACCACCAGGTTTGGGGTGCAAAATGACCACAACCGACTCGAAAAAAACCAATAAATCCTCATCCGTCGCAGATATTGATGCCATATCAATTTTGAAAAGTGATCACAAAAAGGTCACCGATCTATTCGATAAGTTCGAAAAAACGAAAGAAGGTGGGTCGAGCCGAGAAAAGGGTTCCCTTGTCAAAACAATTTGCTCAGAACTTCTAGTTCATGCCGCCATTGAGGAGGAGATTTTTTATCCCGCAGTACGTAAAGAGATCCATGAAGACGATCTAATGAATGAAGCCAGGGTTGAACATGCGGGTGCCAAGGATCTCATTCACCAGCTTGAACACATGCATCCTGACGATGAAATGTTCGATGCGAAGGTCAAGGTTCTTAGTGAATACATCCGACATCACGTGAAAGAAGAGCAAGACGAGATGTTCCCAAAAGTCAGGAAGACAGAGATGGACCTGGAGGCTCTAGGCTCCAAAATGCTCAAGATGAAAAAGAAACTTATGGAGCACGGGGAGTCGCCGTCTCAGCCCAAACAACGGGCCCACGCATAGTTCACCCCGTTCCGCCGGATAGGCGGTTTCGTCGAATTTGGTGCTTCAGAGTCATCCCGAAATTGATGCAAGGGTTCATCCACAGGCGATGATTCTGTGATTCATCCAGGGGCATCTTAGGGGGTTCTTCATGGTGCCTGGTTCACGCGACAGCTCCCCAGGTACTCATCAGGAGGGGATGGAGATAGGGTGGCGTCCGCTCGGAATACCACTATCTGACTAGAACGTTGAGCACGCTAAGCGAATGCCAGGAGCATTGCAAATTATCCAACGCGAGAGGAGGTTCCCGATGGTCAAAGGGAAATCCACAGCTCCAAAAAGGGCAATAAGGAGAACACCGGGCGTAGAACCCATTCTTTCAGTTGGTAACGGCGGCGAATGGCATCAAAGCGCCCCCAGTGGTCAGTCAGGGTTGACCACCAATCAAGGCCTGGGCATTTCAGACAATCAAAACTCCCTGAAAGCCAATCCCCTCGGTCCCACCCTGCTGGAGGACTTCATCCTGCGGGAGAAGGTCACTCATTTCGACCATGAACGGATTCCTGAGCGGATCGTCCATGCCCGTGGCACTGGGGTGCACGGCTATTTCGAGCTGACCAAGTCGCTGGGGAAATACACGACAGCGAAGGTGTTGACTGAAGTGGGCGTGCAAACACCGCTCTTCACGCGAATCTCAACCGTGGCGGGCGGGTCCGGATCGGTCGATACGCCAAGGGATGTCCGTGGCTTCGCAGTCAAGTTTTATACGAAAGAAGGCAACTGGGATCTGGTCGGCAATAACGTTCCCGTGTTTTTCATTCAGGACGCCATCAAATTCCCTGACCTGGTGCACGCGATCAAGATGGAACCGGATCGTGCCTTCCCGCAAGCGGCAACGGCCCATGACACCTTCTGGGACTATATTTCCCTGACCCCGGAGTCCATGCACATGGTGATGTGGATCATGTCGGATCGCACCTTGCCACGATCCCTGCGAATGATTGAAGGCTTCGGCGTCCATTCGTTCCGCTTGCTCAATGCAGCGGGCGAATCGACCTTCGTGAAATTCCACTGGCGGCCCAAACTCGGTCTGCAATCGACGATCTGGGATGAAACGGTCAAAATCGCTGGTGCTGATCCTGATTTCCATCGACGCGACATGTTCGAAGCCATCAGTGCGGGAGATTTTCCTGAATGGGAATTGGCAGTCCAATTGTTCTCCGCAGCCGACGCCGATGCCTTTCCGTTTGATCATCTCGACGCGACAAAACTGATTCCGGAAGAGCTGGTTCCCTTGCAGGTCATCGGCCGGATGGTGCTCAACCGCTGGCCGGATAATTTTTTCGCAGAGACCGAGCAGGTGGCATTCTGCCCGTCGCACATTGTGCCCGGTATGGATTTCTCAAACGATCCACTCCTGCAGGGGCGCCTGTTCTCGTATCTGGACACGCAATTGTCGCGCCTGGGCTCGCCGAATTTCCACCAGATACCCATCAACGCGCCGAAATGCCCGTTTGCCAATCACCAGCGCGACGCCCATATGCAGATGGCACAACCCGCCGGGCGCGTGTCCTACGAACCGAACACGCTGGCGCCAGACTCCCCGCGCGAACAGCCGGCCATGGGCTTTCACAGTGCAGGGGCGGAGGAGACCGGTGCCAAGGGCCGAATCCGGCCAGGGCGCTTTGCGGACCATTACAGCCAGGCCCGGCAGTTCTATCGCAGCCAGACTTCGTACGAACAGGCCCATCTTGCCTCTGCCTTGGTGTTTGAACTGTCCAAGGTCGAGCATCCGCATATTCGCGAAGCGATGGTGGGCCACCTGCGTCATATAGAAATGGACCTCGCGCAACGCGTGGCCTCGGCCCTCGGAATGGCCGAGCTGCCGCCGGCACCCGCTCCGGCCGTTGAAGTTCAAGAGTTCGACCCATCCCCCGCGTTGCAGTTGATCGGCAAAATGAAACATACGCTCGAAGGCCGCGTGATCGGACTGCTGGTTGCGGACGGATCGGACGGTGAGAGCATTGATGCTGTCGCAAAAGCTGTGTTTGCTGCTGGCGCAAAAGTGAAACGAGTCGCACTGAACATCAGCGACGCGAAACTCGCCGACGGTTCACGCTTGAAGATCGACGGACAGTTGGCCGGGACACCATCCGTCCTGTTCGATGCGGTTGCCATCATTCTCTCCGAAGAGGCCGCGCAGCGGCTGGGGAAGGAAGCTGCCGCTATGGAATTCGTGCGCGATGCCTTCGGCCATCTGAAAGCCATCGGGTTCGACAAAGGCGGCGAGGCCCTGCTGAAAATGGCGGGTATTAAACAAGATGCCGGTGTGGTGTCTATCGGCGCTTTGAAGCACTTCGTCGCAGCGGCTAAGACACGTCAATGGGAGCGGGAAGCGAGCCTCCGAACACTCGCCTGATTTTCTCAAGCGCGTGGTTATTCTCCAAGCGAGGCTTGCCACCGATGGTCCCTGGCATCAGTCGTCAGGGAAATTCATGAGTGATGGCTGCCGA
>JBLNFC010000424.1:0-7156 GCA_050263355.1 Acidobacteriota bacterium | reverse complement strand
TGATGTTGGTTTGGATCGCCTCAAATGGGTTGTACTCGCACGCTGGAACTTGCTTCATCGCCGCGGCATGCACCACCACGGTTACTCCTGAAAACGCGCGGTCCAGGCGGGCGGAGTCCCGCACATCCCCGATGAAATATCGCAGGCTCGGATCGTCGCACCCGCCCGCTCTCATGTCATGCTGCTTGAGTTCGTCGCGGCTGAACACCACCAGCTTTTTGGGTCGGTACTCCCGCAGCATCACTTCCACAAATTTCCTGCCAAACGATCCCGTGCCACCTGTAACCAGAACGACCTGCTCTGACCAGTTCATCTAGGTTTTCGCCCTCAACGCAAATATGTGAAATGTTGCTATTGGGTTTGCATGCTCGGCAGGTCCACGGCGAACCACGGTTCGGTTTGCACGGCGAGGCAAACCAGCTTGTGAACTGGCGGAGCGTGAGCCAATCACCTTGCGCTTCGACGCACGGCGAAAGAACATGTCTTTCGGTCTCGCTTCCTCGGCTGGCTGGATGAGCGTCAGTATAGCGGACAGTTTTCCTCGCGGCCATTGGGGGGGAATCGAGAAAGTCCACCCCGTTACTTATGCAATGACCGCCGCAAATAGCGCTCGAGCTTCTTCCGCGCGATGCTAGAATCCGAGGCATTCAAGACATTTTGCCAACGCTTGCCGTCGTTCAATTAAGCCCAGGGAAGCTAAGTTTGCGTGGGCACTCGCGCGCGCATGACGTACGTGGCGGCCTGCCCAGCGAGCGTTAAGGACATTATGGAACCAGGAGCCTTGATCCCCGCCGGCGGCCAATCGCTTCGCGAGCTCCAGCCGCTTTCTCCGCCGGAGTTGAGTCAACAACTGGCGCCCGGGGTTTATGCACCGCTCCCTGCGCAAGACTCCGTACTTCGCGAATATTTGCGCGTCCTCATCAAGCGAAAGTTTGTAGTGATTGCCTGTATCGTCATCATCTTCCTGATGGTCTTGGTTGCCACCCTGCGCATGATTCCGATTTACGACGCGGCAGGCAGCATCGCCATCAACAAAATGGATCCCGCCCTCATCAGCTTTAAAGATTCCCCTGGCGCTGCCGACTACTACGATCCCGCCGATCTTGATACAGAAGTTAAAATCCTGAAAAGTGATTTGCTGGCCCTGCAAGTCATCAAGCAGCTGAACCTCGATAAGCGGCCCGAATTTGGCGGCAAAGGCGATGTTCCCTCGGCTAATGCAATTCCTCTGACCACCGACTCGCTGCAGACCAATGCCGGTCGTACAACGGCCCTGCTCGGCATGTTCAAGTCAAACCTGCGCGTCATGTTGCAGCCGAACACGCGCGTGATTGACATTCATTACACCAGCCCCAATAAAGAGCTGGCCGCCACCATCGTGAACACGCTGGTCAACACCTATATCGAGCAGAACTTCAAGACCAAGTTCGAATCCACCATGCAGGCTTCTGACTGGCTTTCCAAGCAACTGGTCGATCTACAGATCAAGGTGGAAACGTCGCAGGAGAAGCTCGTCAAATACCAGAAAGAGCACTCAATCTTAGGTCTTGATGAAAAGCAGAACATCATCACCGAAAAGCTCGACGAGCTCAACAAAGAGCTGACTCAGGCGGAATCGGACCGCATGAGCAAGGAGTCCCTATATCGGCTCACGCAGGGTGGCGACCCCGACGTAATCGCCTCGGCGAACTCATCCTCCTCGGCCGCATCCGGTCCTATGAGCGGCTCTGGCTTGCTCGACTCGCTGCGAGGGAAAGAGGCAGATCTCAGGATTCAAGTCGCAGAACTAAGCACACAGTTCGGCCCCTCCTATCCTAAAGTGGCGCAGCTCAACAATCAGTTGAAGGAGACGGCCAATCAGATCCAGGTAGAAATCCGCAAGATGGCTGTCCGCGTCCGCAACCAGTACTTGGCCGCCTTACAGCGCGAAAACATGCTGAAGGGTGCAATGGAGAATCAGAAGCAGGAGGCCAACAAGCTCAACGAGAGTGCGATCGAATACACGCTGCTTCGTCGCGACGTGGAAAGCAACCGCCAACTCTACGAAGGATTGTTGGAGAAACTAAAAGAGGCTGGAGTCACAGCAGGCCTGCGCTCCAACAATGTAAAAATCGTCGACGCCGCTCGCGTGCCCATGTCGCCCTCGGAGCCGAATGTTCCAAGAAATCTCGCCTTTGCACTTCTGCTGGGCGTGACCTCCGGCATCGGCATGGCGTTCCTGTTGGAGAATCTCGATAACACGGTACGCACACCTGAACAAGCGCAGCTGATCGCGGCCCTGCCCGCTCTCGGAATGATCCCTCTGGGATCCAGGCGCCCTTCCGAAGACAGCGGCCACAAGCTCCCGGTCGCCTCGTCAAAAGAGGCGGTGGAACTGGTAACACAATCGCGGCCCCAGTCGCAGATGGCCGAATCTTACCGCGCACTGCGCACTTCACTGTTGCTGTCTTCGCTCGGCGCTCCACCCAGGGTGATCATGGTGACCAGTGCCATGCCGCAGGAAGGTAAGACCACCACCAGCATCAACACGGCCATCGTTCTTGCGCAAAAAGGCGTACGTGTCCTGCTGATCGACGCCGACCTGCGTCGTCCCGGTGTGCACAAAGCGCTTGGCCTCGGACCGCGCAGTGGTTTGAGCAATGTGTTGACGGGCAGCGCTGACGTGCAACAGACCATCACCCGCTCGCCCCTCATCCCGTCGCTTTACATCTTGCCCGCCGGCACCCCTCCGCCCAATCCGGCGGAACTGCTTGCTTCAGCGCACATGCGGGAGCTTGTGGAAACCCTGAGCGCACAGTATGACCACATCGTGATCGACACTCCCCCAACTCTGTCGGTCACCGACGCTGTAGTGCTGTCGACGCGAGCCGACGCCGTGATCTTGGTGATCCGCTCGGGCAAAACTACCAAACAGGCGTTGCGCCGTGCCCGCGAGCTGCTGGTCCGTGTCAATGCCCGGGTCACCGGAGTCTTGCTGAATGCGGTCGACCTTTCCTCGCCCGACTACTACTACTACTACGAATATCAAGGCAAGTACGGCGCGCGCTATTACCAGGAAGATGAATTGCCCTACGGCACCGACGAAACACCGAAAGCTTCTTCCACGAGCGCTTGATCTGTTTCCCAGGCTCTCGTTTTGTTAAAGCATGGTGATTGCCCTCGATTCCACGATTAAGAAGGTACTGCTTACAGCTGTCGCGTTCACAGCTGCGGCAACTTATGTAGGAATCTCCGCGACCTATCTTCTTGCTTCACATTTCAGGGCGAAAGAAAACGGACACGCGCTTGAACTCGCCGTGCGCTTGGCTCCCTCCAATGCCGAGTATCACAATCGCCTGGGAATCCACCTCTTCGACGAGCATCAACTGCAGGCCGCGTTTCAGCAATTCCGCCTGGCAACCTATTTGAATCCGCATAATGCCCATTATTGGTTTGACTTGTACAACGCGGGAACCGCGCTTAACCACAACGACGAAAGCTCTGCTCTTCGACAAGCTTTGGCTGCCGACCCAAAGGATCCAAATCTGGCTTGGGATGCTGCCAATAACTTTCTCGCTCGTGGCGATGCCGTAGAGACGCTTCGTGAATTTCGCGTTGTCATCGAGGGCGCCCCCAACTTGGCCTATGCTTCCTTGCAACGATGCTTGCATGTGGCTGATGTGGATACAATCTTGGCACAAGCCGTGCCAGCTCAGCCCGGTCCGCATCTAGCCTTTGTCGATCTGTTGAGCACTCAAAAGGATTCCGTTGGAGCCGCGAAAGCTTGGGACGCCCTCGTTAAACTTCGCCAGCCCATCAACACTGACCGTGCTCTCGAGTACATCAACTACCTCGTTGCGCAAAAGGACGTCGCGCAAGCGCATAAGGCTTGGATTGAAACTCTGCAATTGAACTCGCTGTCCGCGTACTTGAATGGCCGCGACAATCTATTCGTTAACCCCAGCTTTGACGCGGACATTCTGAACGGAGGATTCGACTGGCAGTACCGCCGGCACGCCAACGTGGAACTCGCCCTCGATCCATCTGATTTCCACGCCGGTCGCCGTTCTCTTGCAATTTCCTTTGATGGCCCGGGTATCAGCGACGCTGGGATCTTCCAGTTAATCCCGGTCAGCCCCGCTACCGATTACCAGTTTTCGGCATACTTCAAATCAGACGGGATCGATGGCGCCGGCGGGCCGCGGCTTACGCTCGCAGACCCCTACACCAACACGAACTACTTCGAGAGTGACGATCTTAAGAACTCAGAAGTTTGGCGGCAAGTTGCCGGCCAGTTCAAGACCGCGACCGACACTCAACTGCTTGTTTTGCGACTGACGCGCGTTCCCGCCGACAGCCCCATTCGAGGCAAGCTCTGGCTCGACAACTTTCATTTGGCCGAAAAACAACCGTAGATCATCCCAGAGGAGCCATTGGCGTCTCCAAACCTAGCACCGCAAGAACAACCAGGCCCAGTGCCTCAACCCGCTGCTCGATCAGCAACGGCAATCGCCGATTCCGTTCTCTTCTACGGCACCTTCTCGTTGCTTCTCTTCGCACCTTTAGCTTTTGGCAGCACCGACCCCTGGTCGATCTTCGTTATGCAGATCGTTTCCGCTTCTTTGTTTCTCCTCTGGCTTCTTCGCCAGGTTCTATCGGGCTCCTTGCAGGTCGCCAGCAACCCTTTGTTCCGCCCGATGTTGTTTTTTGCTGTATTGGTCTTCTTGCAAGTTGCGCTCGGTATCACCGCCTATGGATACCAGACGTACTCTAGTGCGCTTCAGTACGTTTCGTACGCCATCTTAATATTCCTTGCTACTCAGACATTGCAGCGCACCAGTCAAGTGAAAGTCCTTGCCTGGGCGTTTTCCGCGTACGGAACTTTGTTGGCCCTATTCGCAATTTTGCAGAGTCTCTCCTCCAACGCAAAAATTTATTGGCTCTTTGAACCCGAAGCAGGCGGTTGGATTTACGGCCCCTACGTTAATCACAATCACTATGCCGGGCTGATGGAAATGCTCTTTCCCATGTCCATGGTCATGACCTGCACGCGCCATGTTTCCCGGCGCTGGCGGTGGCTCCCTATGAGTGCGGCTGTCCTGATGAGTTCCACGATTTTCTTGTCAGGCTCTCGCGGCGGAATGATCGCATTCCTGGTGCAAGCGGTCTTGCTGGGAATTTTTATCGCAAGAAATCGCAGTCGCCGTGGTGCCTTTCTCGCCGGAGCTGTCCTGCTCGTGATCGCCGGCCTCATGCTTTGGGTGGGCGGAGAAGGCGTCCTGAACCGCTTGACCAGCATTCACAGCGCGGCCAAAACGGAGATTGCGGGCGGCATCAGGTTTGCCATCGACCGTGACGCCTTGAAAATGTTTGCTAAGAAGCCCTTCCTCGGCTGGGGCTTGGGAAATTTCGCCACGGCCTATCCCCAGTTTCGAAGCTTCTACTCCGACAAATTCGTCAATGAAGCTCACAACGACTACCTGCAGGTTCTGGTGGAAACCGGCATTCTCGGCTTTGTCGCTGTGATTTGGTTTCTAACCTTGACCATTCGACGGGGCTTGAGAAAGATCGGGGAATGGACTTGGGACATCAATGGCGCCGTTGCTTTCGCTGCTCTCGTAGGTTGCACCGGCATCCTGGTGCACAGTTTCTTCGATTTCAACCTGCAGGTGCCCGCTAACGCCGCTCTTTTTTATGTGCTGTGCGCCATTGCGGCTGCTGAAACCAGGTTCGGATCGCACCGGCGTCGGCGGCGTACCCACGCCTCTTTCCAACCTTTGCAGCAGCCTGAGCCGGCTGCTAAATAAGCGTCTACGCCTCAGCAGTAGCTTCCTTCAGAACGTCGGGTGGAACTTCCTTCATCGTGACGTGAAATTCAAAGAGCGGAGTCGCGTCGCCTCGCCCCCATCGATTTACCTCCCAGTGGGCGCGCAAGAATCTCGTTTCTGCCGCCCCGCTGAGATCGAGCAGCAATGGGTGCTGTCCGCGATAAAACTTTTGCGGGAATTTGTCGATCGGCTTCGCTCCCCACGTTGTGCCATCCGGCGATCCGAAGATGGAAACATCGAGCGATTCCTGCTCCACCACGTTTGTGATATCCAGCGTAAGCAGAAAAACGCGGCCAGACGCTCCACTCACGTCAACCGCTGGCCCATCGCCTTTCGCCGTAACTCGGTTTGTTTCAGGGACTAGGAAGGTATGGATCATGGCGATGAGATTGTAGCAAACCACCCCGCCATGCGAGTTCGTTCTCGCCCGCGGCTCGGAAACTCAGGCGCTGTAACGCGAGTCAAGGAACTGACGCAACAGCAGACCGACCGCTCCGGGTTGCTCAAAAGCAGCATAGTGTCCGGCCTTGGGAATCATTCGAAGCTGCGTCCTAGGGATGTTCTGCCGCATTATCTCCGCCTCGTTAGCCGGAATCGCGGCATCTTCCTCTCCTGCGACGATCAATGTAGGGATTGTCATCGTTTTCAGGGTAGGCACAGAGTCGGGCCGCTCCGCCATTCCAGCCTGCACCATGCTCACATCCTCGGGCGACATCTTCAGGATCATCGCTCGCACCTCGCTCACCAAGTCAGGACGCGTATCCAGGGTCGACTTCCCAAGTAATTTCGGAAACATGGTTTCCGCGAACTGCTCAACACCGCGCTCCATCACCTCGGCCGCTGAACGCAGTCGTGCAGCGCGCGACTCCAGCGTCTCCGCTGACGCTCGCGTATTGCACAGCACCAGCGCCTCCACACGCTCGCGATACCCGCGCCAGAATTCGAACAGGATGTAGCCCCCAATTGAAACTCCAACGAACGCGGCCCGTCCGATCTCCTCCCGGTCGCAAATTCTGACCAGGTCCTGCGCGTGCTTCGCCATGGTCGCGGGGCCTTGTCCCACGCCCGAATCGCCATGTCCGCGCAGATCAGGAAGTATCAGCCGATATCTGCTCGAGAGCGCCGCCGTTACAGGCTGCCAGAATTCGTGGTGCACCGGGAAAGGGTGCAGCAGGACCACAGGCCGGCCGTTTCCTGTCGCCGTGTACACAATTTCGGCGTCATCACTGCTGATGGAGTTCATCGTGCGCGGATCTCAGGTTTATCGGCTGAGCTTATCGGTTTGCCATTTGTTGTTCGCCCGCCGGAACTGGAGGAAGCATGTGCGGTTCCTCTGGCATTACGATCCA
>JBLNFC010000423.1:0-4564 GCA_050263355.1 Acidobacteriota bacterium | reverse complement strand
ATAGGCCGCACCCGTCCGAACAGGGTCTTCACTCTCCCGTCGCGTCGTGCCTCATCCAGCGTCTTGTCGATGAACCTACGCACGCCCGCGTATTTCTCGAAATACGCATCGATAAAACGCTTGGCGTCGGACTTTTCGATATCAAGTCTCTGGGCCAGTCCGAAGGGCGAGAGCCCGTAAACGATGCCGAAGTTCACGACCTTGGCCATGCGGCGGTGATCGGGCGTGACCATTAGCGGCGGTACCCCAAAGACTTGAGAGGCGGTGAGCGTGTGGACGTCATCCCCGCGCCGATATGCTTCTACCAGTAACGGGTCCTTCGAGTAATGCGCGAGCAGGCGCAATTCGATCTGCGAGTAGTCGGCCGCCAGCAGCACGTGCCCGGGTTCCGCGATGAAACCTGCTCGAATCTCGCGACCAAGCTCGGTGCGGATCGGAATGTTCTGCAGATTGGGGTTGGTGGACGAAAGACGCCCAGTTGCTGTCCCGGTCTGCCCAAAGGTGGTGTGTACGCGACCGCTTTTGCTGTCGAGGAGTAGAGGCAACGCATCGACGTAAGTAGATTTCAGCTTCGAAAGCTGGCGATACTCGAGCACGAGTCGGGGAACTTCATGCGTGAGCGCCAGGTTCTCCAGTACATCGACTGCGGTCGAGATCATTTTGCCTTTGCCGTACTTTACCGGCTTGGGCAGCGCCAGGCGGTTGAACAGCACATCACCGAGTTGCTTGGGCGAGTTGATGTTGAATTCGAAGCCGTCGCAGGCGGCGTAAATATCCCTGGCCTTCGCTTCGATCTCCGTCTCCAGGCGTGACGACATTTTCGCCAGCGCCGGCGTGTCGATTTTGACGCCCGCGTGTTCCATTCGCGCCAGCACCGATAGGAGCGGCAAATCGATATCGTGGTAAAGCTGGAGCAGCCCTGCTTGCTCCACTTGCTCTCGCAAAACCTGCGCGAAGCGACCGGAGATGTCGGCTGACTCGGACAGACCTCCCGCGAGCTTCAGGTTGAAGCGGCGTAGAGCGATCTCTGCCAGCGAATGCGAGGAATAGGTGGGATCGAGCAGATACGAATAAAGCATGGGCTCGTGATGCAGGCCAGCAATCTCGATTCCCAGCGTTGCCAGCGTGTGCAGGGCACGTTTGGCATCGTGGATTGTCTTGGGAATTGTCTGATCGGCCAGCACGGAACTCAACCGCTCAGCGACAGGCTTCAGGTCGAGAGGAACAGTGACAGCCGTGCTCGGCGCAGCGGAGATTGCAAGATTGTGCCCGCCGCCCGTCCTCGCAGGCTGCGTGGCGACTGTGAGGGGCAGAACGCCTTCCTCGGGTTCCTCATCATCTTCCTCCTCATCGCCTGCTGGTTCCGCCATCTCAATCGCGATTGCGAGGGCGCCGTCTTTTGGAATCAACTTCAGGACAGCGTCGATGTCTGTGGGCGAGGTAGCGTGGGTGTACTGAACTTCACCCACCTCCATCGCGGGCAACAACTCTTTCAGTAGGGATGTGAACTCCAGTTCCGTGAAGAGCTGGCGAAGGGCATCGACATCAGGCTCCCCCGCGATCATGGCGTCCACGTCCAAGTCGATGGGAACATTGCGATCGATCGTGACGAGCTGTTTGCTCATCATGACCGCCTCGCGGTTGTTTAGCAGGGACTCGCGGTACGTCTTCTTCTCCACTTCGGCAGCATGGTCGAGAGCCGCTTCCACGCTGCTAAAGCGTTTGATCAACTCGACTGAGCCCTTATCACCAATCCCGGGGGCTCCAGGAATATTGTCGATACTGTCCCCCCGTAGCGCCATAACATCGACCACCCGCTCGGGGGGAACACCCAGGATCTCTTCCACTTTCGCGCTGTCGCAGATCAAATTGTCTTTGGGAGGATTAAGCACGCAAATCTGGTCGTTCACCAGTTGCAGCATGTCTTTGTCGCTGGAAACCACGTAGACCGAATAACCCTGGCCGACTGCCTTTTCCGCCAACGTGCCAATTACATCGTCGGCTTCGTACCCTTGCGATTGAAGGATAGGAATGCGATATGCCTCGAGTGCACGGCGGATGTACGGCAGTTGCTGGGCCAGGTCGGCTGGCATCTGGGAGCGGTTAGCCTTGTAACCCCCGTAGGCGACTTCCTGGAAAGTTTGCGTTTTAATGTCGAACTTTCGCACGCTGGTCAGGGCTTCGGCCTGCTGATCACGAAAGGTGGGGGAGGACACGTCGAAAACGGCAGCCAAGTACTCTGGCGAGAAGTCGTCACGCAGTTTGCGCAACATATTCACGAAAACGTAAGTGGCGGCGGTAGGCACGCCGGTCTTAGTGGACATTGAACGCTGTCGCACCATGGCGTGGTACGCCCGGAAAATGAACGACATTGAGTCGATCAGGAAGATGCGTCCGCGCGCAGTAGATAACGAACGATTGATGGGCTTATGTTCCTGGGAAACAGTAGCCTGGCCGGGCGCTGCCACCGCTGTAGACGTGCCCTGAACGGACTTTAGTGAAGATGTTTTTCTGGGAGACAAGACTTAAATTTTAGCAGGCCGAGGGGAATGCGGCGAGCGACCGCCGCCCGTGATCGGCGGAAGAGCCAGCCCTTGAAATCTTCTAAACCGGATAGGTCAGCGCGCGCAGCTAGAACGATGCCGTCAACTCCGCCTTTACGGTCTTGGGACTACTCTTCCCGCCCGGATTGCGAAAGACGACATAATACTTTTGCGGCGAATCAAGTGTAGACGGCAGCGCGTAGGAGACGGTCTGACCGGACGAGTCCGTGACCGAGTAACTTGCGGTGCCACCCCGTCCTTGAGTGAACTCAGCAAACTCGTCAGGGGTCATGACCAGCAGATCAATCTTTCCTGACGATCCGCGTGTGTTCGTTTCAGCAGCCTCGAAACTGCCTTCCAGTTTAGGCGTGATGGAATGAGCCGGCACTTCAAATTCAAACTTCGTCGAGGTCGTCAGCTTCAGGGTACCGTGAACTAAGCTGACAGGTGCTGTCGTGGGACTTGCATGCACCGAATTTCGGCTGTCCGGTACTTCAGTTGGCGCGGGTGCCTGCGATCTTTTACACCCGAACGTTAGCGCCGCAATCAGCAAAGGTATACAAACTGCTATTTTGGTCATGAATGAGCAGATGGACCTAGCTTGATCTCGCAGGCCTTCCGTACTCGGTATTGTAGTGAAGTTTGATCTCGCCACAAGTGCCCTGCTCGGGAGAGTAAACCACGCAGGTATCGAATGGCCGCGAGTAGACATGCAGGCTCACTGCGCGATTGTTGAACTCCCTCGGATTATAGACGCGATGTACCGGATCCTTCGGATCGACCGCGCAGGGATGCTCAGGGTTCATCTCCACGGTGTTGGTAGATTGCAGTTCGCACCGGCCGCGGTCTAAGTCTTGTGAAAGTAAGTGGTAGTTACCCACAAGAAGCCGTCCTATGGGAACGGCCATCCAGCAGTTCTGATCGCGATGGTTGTGCACAGAACTGGCTTGGCCCACTTCCCAACAAATGGCGATGAGTTCGTAGTGCGGCGTTTTGTCGATCAGGTTGCGAGTATAGTGCTGGCGATCCCATGTGAGATACGAACTCAGGCTCTCGGGATCGACGATCGTTCTCTGCAGGAACCCGAGAATCTCATCCGTGCCTTCAAAAGCCGTAGCTGGGAACTCCTTGAGAGCGGCAACAAATTCGTTCAAGGGAACCTGTCGGGATTTCGTCTGCACAGGCATTGTTAATCGTAGGTCAGTATAGCTCGCTTCTGGTATTGCAAGCTCTCCATGCTTTTGCTGATCCGCTCTTATTCCACGAACATGCAGTCCCCATAGGAGTAGAACCTGTACTTTTGTTCGACTGCATGGCGGTAGGCATTCAGTACGAACTCCCGTCCGGCGAAAGCGCTGACCAGCATCAGCAAGGTGGATTGGGGAAGATGGAAGTTGGTGAGCAGCGCGCCCACTACCCGAAACTGAAATCCGGGATAGATGAAGATGTCAGCCTCGCCGGGTCCGGCCTGAACCCTGCCGGTTTCGCGAGCTGCGTGTTCCAGAGTTCGCACCGACGTGGTCCCTATGGCCACGATTCTCCGATGACTCTCGAGCGCCGCGTTGATCGACGCCGCAGCCTGCTTAGAGATAGAAAAATGTTCTTTATGAAGCTTATGACGTTCGACCACATCCTCCCGAACTGGCTGAAAGGTTCCCAGGCCTACATGCAAAGTAATCTCAGTCGTCTCAATGCCTCGTTCTCGCAGACGACCTAGAATTTCAGGAGTGAAATGCAGGCCGGCAGTGGGGGCGGCAACGGACCCTCGCTCACGGGCGTAAATGGTCTGGTAGCGCTCTCGGTCAGCAGGGCGGTCACAGCGGGTTATATAAGGCGGGAGGGGAACGTGCCCCAGGTTTTCAATCAAGCCCATGAAGTCGGAAGCGGGAGCAAATCGGATTCGCCGCTCGCCAAAACTGCCGCGCGCCATCACCTCGGCCTGTAACTCTCCGCCATCGCCAAAAAATATGTGCTCTCCCACTCCGATCTTTCGCCCGGGACGCACCAGGCATTCCCATTCG
>JBLNFC010000422.1:0-3750 GCA_050263355.1 Acidobacteriota bacterium | reverse complement strand
GACACAACTGACTCGCCCCATCCACTCACGTACTCTGGCCAAACTTTATCTCGCCGCCAAGTAGGGCTGGGAAACTCCCGCAGGACGGCGGTTGCGCTGCACCAGCCAAATAATTAACGCGACAATCAAGCCCATGATGAATATGGGTGGCAGAATGATGGCCAGTAACCACTTCGTCCCCTCCAACGAGGTGACGTCTCCTGCGATGCTGCTACCCGTGCTGCGCCGGACGCCGCCAGCAACCGCCGTGACGTCGCCCGCGATTTGCGAGCCGGGTTGCATGCGCACGTCGCCCCAGACTGCCGTGACGTCGCCGGCAATGGACCCTCCTGACTCGACGATTATATTGCCGTGAATCGCTGTCGCTTTTCCCGCGCTCTCGCCGGCTACGTAGATGGAGCAATTGATACAGGTAAGATCTGCCACGCTTTCGCCCGGCTCTACGCGGATGTCATGACCGAATTGAGTTAGTTCGGGCTTGTCTTTTGCCAGGACACAGGTGCTAAGAGCCAAAATACACAGCAAATAGGGAAGTATGGGGCGTAGCATGCCACTCTCCTGAGACCTGCCAGCGGATGCAGGTCCCGACGTAGTCGCTGATTATCTCAAAAAACTCGGTCGCTTGGCAGACTTAAGCCGCCCAGCATCTAAGCGGCCGCCGCGCCATTCGTCCTCTATAATCAAGAACTCTTCCAATTGCCACGGAGGTGTAAGCAATGGCTGGATCCTACAATGGCGTCCCGGTACCAGGGGATGGCTCTTCCATCACATACGCAGGCGGACGCTATCAGGTGCCCGACAATCCAATCATCCCTTTCATTGAGGGTGACGGCACCGGCCGCGATATCTGGAAGGCTTCGGTCCGCGTCTTCAACGCGGGTGTCGAAAAGGCCTACAAGAACAAACGACGCGTCAGCTGGTACGAGGTGTTTGCCGGCGAAAAAGCCATGGCTCACTTCAAAACGTGGCTTCCGGATGACACTATCAATGCCATACGTGAGTTCCGAGTCGCTATCAAGGGCCCTCTAACTACGCCCGTTGGTGGCGGCATTCGTTCTTTGAACGTGGCCTTGCGCCAGATTTTGGATCTGTATGCCTGCGTGCGCCCAGTGAAGTACTACAAGGGAACTCCTTCCCCCGTCCGCCATCCTGAGCGCATGGACATCGTGATCTTTCGCGAAAATACCGAAGACGTCTACGCCGGCATTGAATGGGAGCAGGGTACGCCAGAATGCGCCCGCCTCATCGACTTCCTCAACAACGAAATGCTGAAGGGGAACAAGAAGCAGGTGCGGCTTGACTCCGGCGTAGGCATTAAGCCCATCTCTGTGACTGGAACTAAGCGCTTGGTCCGCATGGCTATTCAGTCTGCCCTGGCGAACAAGCGAAAGACGGTCACCATCGTGCACAAGGGAAACATCCAGAAGTTCACCGAGGGCGCATTTCGCAAATGGGGCTACGAATCGGCTACCCAGGAATTCCGCGAGCAGATCGTGACGGAGCGCGAGAGTTGGATCCTCGACAATCAGGATCGCAACCCAAACCTCACCGTCGAGGAGAATGCAAACCTCGTTGAACCGGGCCTCGAGTTCGCTCCAGAAGAGTTCCGGCAATCAGTTTACAAGGAGATAAAAGCCGTTCTGGAGAAGATTTATTCAACCCACGGTAAGGGAAATTGGAAGAAGAAGTTAATGGTTAACGACCGTATTGCGGACTCCATTTTCCAGCAAGTGGTAACCCGCCCGGACGAGTACTCGGTATTAGCCACCCCCAATTTGAACGGAGATTACATCTCCGACGCCTGCGCTGCGCAGGTCGGAGGACTTGGTATCGCTCCGGGCGCCAATATTGGCGACGGCTATGCCATCTTTGAAGCCACCCACGGTACCGCGCCAAAGTATGCCGATAAAGATGTCATCAACCCGGGTTCAGTGATCCTTTCGGGCGTAATGATGTTCCGCTTCCTCGGTTGGAATGAAGCGGCGGACCTGATCGAACAGGGCATGGAACGGACCATCGAGCAGAAGAAAGTCACCTACGACTTCGAACGTTTGATGGAAGGCGCAACCAAGGTGAAGACCAGCGAATTCGCCAATTACATCATCGAGAACATGGAAGCTGGGGTTCTCAGCGCAAGTCGTTGACGCGTTCAGCCGCAAACGGCACGGTCTATGCCTGATTGAAATTAATTCGCACAGCCCTGCCTCGATCCCGTGGTTTACAATATGCAGTTTTCCTCAGGACGTGATCGCTACAGACGATCATGTCCTGCGAAAGGATTCTCTCCATGCGCAACAAGGTTTCCATCGTCGGATCGGGCAATGTGGGCGCCACGGCGGCCCACTGGATGGCCTCGAAAGAGCTGGCTGACGTAGTCCTGATCGACATCGTGGAAGGCGTGCCTCAGGGGAAGGGCTTGGACCTGCTTGAGGCCATGCCCATCGAAAAACGCGATTCCTACGTGATCGGGACACAGGATTATGCCGACACCGCCAACTCCGATGTGGTCGTAAGTACCGCCGGGGTTACGCGCAAGCCAGGCATGAGCCGCGACGATCTGCTCAACATCAATCACAAGATCATGAAAGATGTGGTCGAAAAGGTCGTCCAGTACTCTCCCAATTGCATTCTTATCGTCGTATCGAATCCCCTTGATGCAATGGCCCAGGCAGCGTACAAGCTGAGTGGATTCTCGCGCAATCGTGTCATCGGAATGGCAGGCGTGCTTGACTCCGCTCGCTTTCGCACATTCATTGCCCAGGAGTTAAAAGTCAGTGTAGAAAACGTAACCGCGTTTGTCCTCGGCGGACACGGAGACACTATGGTGCCGCTCGCTCGGTACTCCACTGTCGCAGGCATTCCCATTACTGACTTGATGGACGCCAATACAATCGAGCGGCTGGTTCAACGTACGCGGGATGGGGGTGCCGAGATTGTGAAGTATTTGAAAACTGGAAGCGCTTACTATGCGCCTTCAGCCGCGGTTACCGAGATGGTCGAAGCGATCCTCAAAGACAAGAAAAAGATTTTGCCCTGCGCCGCCTACCTCGAAGGAGAATACGGCCTGAAAGGCTTGTATGTGGGCGTGCCCTGCAAGCTGGGAGCCCGCGGCATCGAGCAAATCATCGAAATCAAACTCACGCCCGACGAGAAAGCTGCTTTGGACAAGAGTGCTGGAGCCGTCAAGGAGTTGGTGAGCGTGATCGGAGTGTAGAAGTCTCAGCCGAGGTCCAGAAAAGTGTTGCGAAAGAAGTAATCCCGTCCGATCGGACGGGATTTTTCTTGAGAAAAAGCATGGCAACTTCTGTCGCTTACACCCGTTCGACCGTCACCGACTTCACCGTCACATCTTTCTTGGGACGATCCTGACTGTTTCGCGGAAGCCCGGTGATTTTATCCACCACATCCTGACCTTCCACCACTTCTCCGAAGATCGTGTGCTTGCCGGTTAGCCAAGTCGTCGGGGCGACGGTTATAAAGAACTGGCTGCCGTTTGTATTCGGTCCAGCGTTAGCCATCGCCAGTTTGCCCGCCTTGTCGAACTTGTGCGGCGAACCTTTGGTCTCGTCCTCGAACTCGTATCCCGGACCACCCATTCCAGTCCCGGCCGGATCGCCGCCCTGGATCATGAAATCCGGAATAACCCGATGGAAAATCGTGCCGTCGTACAGCCGATCCTTGCTCTTCTTGCGCGTGACGGGATGCGTCCAGTCACGTTTCCCTTCCGCGAGCTCTATAAAATTGGCGACC
>JBLNFC010000421.1:0-3722 GCA_050263355.1 Acidobacteriota bacterium | reverse complement strand
TTCTCTCCCACAGATCTGACGCGGACTACTACAGCCTTGTTCTTCACCCGCTGGATTACTCATTTCTGCGCGCCGATGTTCGCCTTCACCGCCGGAATGGGAGCGTTTTTGTGGATGCAACGAGGGCGGACGAAGGCAGAGTTGTCACGCTTTCTCCTGACGCGCGGACTCTGGCTCGTGATCCTTGAGCTCACGGTGCTGCGCTTCATCCTGTTTTCCAGCATTCGCTTCACCAACACGCTCGTGATCCTTCTGGTTATCTGGATGCTCGGCCTGTGCATGATCGCGCTGGCTGGGCTGGTCCGTTCGCCTATCCGGGTGTTGGCCATCCTTAGCGTGGTTGTCATTGCAGGCCACAATTTGCTGGACGGCGTGGATGCCACGAAGTTCGGCAAAGCCGCCTGGGTTTGGAACATCCTGCACCAGCAGGGTGTTTTTCGGGTGGGAAACACGAGTTTTCTCGCCGCATATCCGCTCATTCCATGGGTTGCGGTGATGGCAGCCGGCTACTGCTTCGGCCCCGTAATGCGGTGGGAACCCGATCGCCGGCAAAAATTTCTCGTGAAGCTTGGCGTGGCTCTTACCGCAGCATCTATTTTGCTGCGGGCCTGGGATCGCTATGGTGAGCCGGTTCGATGGGCGGCACAGAAATCAGCACTCTTCACCGTGTTGTCGTTTCTGAACTGCACCAAGTATCCGCCGTCCCTGGATTTTCTGCTAATGACAATGGGACCCGGCATCCTCGCCATGGGGTGGCTGGAACGTGTGAAGTTGCAAGCGAATCACCCGCTCATTGTGTTCGGACGCGTGCCGTTCTTTTTCTACACCGTTCATCTGGGGCTGGAGCACATCACCGCAATTCTCCTGGCCTGGGCGCGTTACGGACGCGGTCCCTACCTGTGGCTCGCGCCACCGTCGATGGGCGGAGCCCCAGAAATGTTTCCGCCTAACTATGGGTTTCCGCTGTGGACGGTGTACGTGGCGTGGATTTTTGTGATCCTCATCATGTATCCACTATGCCGTTGGTTCGCTCAATTGAAGCAGCGCCGGCGGGATTGGTGGCTCAGCTACTTGTAAGCGAACGTGGCACACGAGCGGCGGCATCGCGGGGCGGCGAGCCGTTCGGGAACTGCGTATCATTTTCCGGAGGAAGCCCCGTTGCGCTGAAGCCACGAAGCCAGAGCCGGTGACTGTTGGTTTCGAAGATCGATACAGTAGTTCACTCGCTCCAAAGCCTGCCGCAAGGACCTTTCCGCTGCCGGTACCGGGTGGTCCATGAAGAACTGCTTCACCTGATCGCGCATAGCAGCGTCACAAAAGCTGCCGGTGGTGGATACCAGTCCGCCAGTGTTGTAGCCGCCCATGATCTTTTGGATTTTGTCCCAATGCGAACGCACGAAGTTCCAGGCCAGCTTTTCTCCAGCAGGAGTGTCCATCACGCTGGCAATGAGACCCAGCGAATCCTGGCTGCGAACGGCCGGACTAAGCGCGTAATCCAGCGTGCGTTGCAGGAGCGCAGGATTGGTGAAGCGCGCGAGATTGTAGAAGTATCGGTAATACTGCTCGGGCGCCTGGTTCTCTTGAACGTGGGACATCATTTTGTCGTAGAGCGTCGCGTCACCATTGATAGCCGCGAGACCAAAAACGGTGTCGACCATCGACGGATCGACAGATGCAGGCGAGTTCATTTCCTGAAGTGCGAGCTCTCTCGCCTTTGCCAACGTCTCGGGATCACGACCGGTGTAGCCAAGGCTGTACGTCACGTACGCGCGCAGGTCTTTGCGATTGGTGTCGTCGCCCGGAGCTACTGTCCAGCCAAGCTCCTTCTGGATGGGTCCAAGGAGCGCGCGGATAAAAGACTGATATCCGGCGCGATCCACCTCACTGACCAAATGATCACCTATATAGTCGAGTTCCAGATTCATCTGCTCGACTACCTTGGCATTACGCTCGGAATGCAAGCCATCAGCCAGCCGCAAAAAATCGCCAATGGGCTGCTGACCTGTACGTACCGCTGCCCAAGCATCACGGATGAGCACGATGCGCTCCGCAGGAGTGAAGCCCTGCTCCACGTCCTGGCTCATGGACTGGAAGTCAGGGGATTCGTATCCCATACGGTAGTAACCCTGGGCACCGGCATTTCCGAAGACCCATTTATTGCAACCTGGCAGTTCGAACAGCTGATTCTTGTCGGTGAGGAGGACCGTCTCACTTTTGGCCTGCCCTGCCGTTTTTAACGCAACCGGCACCGTCCACAGTTCCTTGGAATCGGAATCGAGCAGCCGGCGATCGTAAAAATATCGCCGCTGGGAGAGCATCACCTTTGTGACGCCACCCTGGCACTGTGTGTGAACACTGACGAGGGGAGCGCCTGCTTGATTCACAAATGTCGGCATCATGCGATCGACGGGCTTGTTGGACGCCTTGGCCAGCGCGCTCCAGAAGTCACTCTCGGTGGCGTTGCCGTATGAATGGGTCTTAATGTAGGCACGCACGCCCTCGCGAAAAGCTTCGGGACCCAAATACGCTTCCAGCATACGTAATACTGCGGCCGCTTTACCGTATGCAATCCCATCAAATAGCTCTTCGATCTGATCGGGAGTGTCCGCAGCCTGATGGATAGGGCGAGTGTTCTGGAGGGAATCGATATTCAACGAGTTGCCCGAATCCAGGAGGTCATCGAGATCCATGTGCCATTCCGGCTTCCAGGCCTCCAGCGGCTTGGTTTCCAGCCAGGTTGCGAATCCCTCATTCAGCCAGATGTCATCCCACCACTGCATGGTGACAAGATCGCCGAACCATTGATGGGCAATCTCGTGGGAAATGACCGAACCGATCTCCTTGTAGGTGTCAGTGGGAGCGTTGCTCTCATTGACGAGAAGCGCCGCATCCCGGAAAGTGATGGCCCCGGTATTTTCCATGGCCCCAGCCGCGAAGTCCGGCAGGCCAATGAGATCGAGTTTTTCGAACGGATACTTAATTCCGAAGTAGTTGTCGAAATACTTGATGCACTCCTCACCGACCTGCAGAGCATAGTTTCCTAACTGCTTCTTGCCGGGAGTCGTCCAGACGCGAATCGGCACTCCATCGGAGAAACCCTCGACATACTCGAAGTTGCCGACGACGAGTGCAGCCAGATAAGACGACATCTTTGGAGTAGTTTTAAATGTAATTTTATGTTTTCCTGCTGCTGGACCCGGTGTATCGGAAGCGATTGGATAGTTTGAGATTGCGGTATCGCCTTTATCGACCACGGCGGTGATATCGAAGGTTGCCTTGTAAGCTGGTTCGTCGAAGGACGGGAACGCTCGCCGCGCGTCGGTGGATTCGAACTGGGTGGCGGCATATTTACGTCCGTCCGCTTTGCCCAGGTAGAAGCCTCGTAGCTCATTGTTGAGAACCCCCGTGTATCGAATATGAAGGGTGGCTGCGCCGGCATGCAGTTCTTGCGGGACTGTCAACGTAACCATCTGCTTTTGCTTGTCAATCGTGACTTTGGCCACCTGGATTGCACCGCCACTGGCGATTGTGGCTTCGCGAAAATCGATATCCAGAGCATTCAGGACCAGACT
This sequence comes from Acidobacteriota bacterium, assembly GCA_050263355.1. Lineage (GTDB taxonomy): Bacteria > Acidobacteriota > Terriglobia > Terriglobales > Acidobacteriaceae > Gp1-AA122. The sequence continues at coordinate 150 of JBLNFC010000421.1, read as the reverse complement.
GGAGGACGGTTTCAGAACGCGGATCTGGATTGTCTCGTCGCCCGAGAAGTTGTCTTTGTCAAAATCTGGTGTGAAAGTCAGGCGATAGTTATCTGGTACGGCAACATCGGGAAGACGCTGCGCCTCAGCAGAGACACAAACAAGAACAAT
>JBLNFC010000420.1:0-7394 GCA_050263355.1 Acidobacteriota bacterium | reverse complement strand
CTTATCTTGGCCATCACTCTTGTCTCTTTTTTCTCTTCCTACTCTCAGGTTCGGGGCGAAAGGAAGAACCTGAAAAGAGATTTGGAGCGTAGAGCGACGCTGCTTGCCGAGAGCCTGGCCGGAAATGTCGAACCCCTCCTCGAGCGGCGGTCGATTAAGAAACTTCAAGGGATCGTCGAACGGTTCAACAACCGCGAGCGGCTGGCTGGAGTCGCCGTCTTCGACCCGAAGCTACAGCCCCTCGCTCAGTCTTCAGGGCTGAGTCAGCGGATGCAAACGCAACCCTCTGTCATCGCACGAAGCATCGCCGAAAATCAGAAGGTAAGCGAATTTATGCGCCTGCCGACTGGATCGTTGCACGTTTACGCGCTTCCATTACACCGCGATGATGAACTCGTCGGTGAGCTCCTTATTGTTCATGACGCGGGTTACATCGATGCGCAAATAGCACGCCTGTGGCGTGAGACCTTTGTGCGTGTGTTAGTACAGGTATTTCTGATCGTGCTGATCACTGTCCTGATCGTTCGCTGGAGTGTTGCCGGCCCGATTGCACGGGCCGCGCAGTGGATGCAAGCCTTGCGCAGTGGTAAGCCTATTGCCTCACCGACCACTTTATCCGAACTGGACTTGCTGCGACCGCTAGCGAGGGAGATGACGAGCATTGCGGAAAGCCTGGCCGCTGCGCGTTCGGCAGCTGCAAGAGAAGCTCAGTTGCGCGAAGCCGCGGAGTCGTCCTGGACAGCGGATCGTCTGTCTGCGCACGTTCGCAGCAAACTGGGAGACAGCCGTCTCTTCGCGGTTTCGAACCGGGAGCCTTATAGCCACGTTCATCAGGGGAAGGCGGTCAAAGCGATTGTCCCAGCGAGTGGACTCGTGACCGCATTGGAACCCGTCCTGTGTGCTTGTGACGGCACCTGGATTGCCCACGGCAATGGCGATGCTGACGCGGAGACTGTAAACGAGCGCGATCGCCTCCGTGTGCCCCCCGAAGAGCCAAGGTATACGTTGCGCCGCGTGTGGCTCACAAAAGAGGAAGAGGAGGGCTACTACTATGGCTTTGCGAATGAGGGTCTTTGGCCGCTCTGTCATGTTGCTCACACGCGGCCCACTTTTCGCAAATCCGACTGGGAATATTACGAAAAGGCGAACACAAAATTTGCCCAAGCGGTTCTAGATGAGATCTCAGATGTAGATCAGCCCGTGGTTCTGGTGCAGGATTACCATTTTGCATTGCTGCCACGTCTGGTGAAGAAGCAACGTCCTGACGCTCGCGTCGCCATTTTTTGGCATATTCCATGGCCTAGCTCGGAGAGCTTTGGAATATGTCCCTGGCAGTCTGAATTGCTGCACGGCATGTTGGGAGCCGACTTGATTGGTTTCCATGTCCAATCGCACTGCACCAACTTCCTGCAGACCGTGGATCGCACGCTCGAATCCCGCATTGACTGGGAACACTTCGCTGTCAATCGCGAAGGACACCGCACTGCAGTAAAACCGTTCCCGATCAGCGTGGAATTCCCGGAATCGATTGATGCGCCAGAGGAGGACTCCACTTACTTAGAACGGGCTGCATTATTGCGTGAATTAGGAGTTGAGGCCCTGTTCCTTGGAGTTGGCGTAGACCGCGTCGACTATACAAAGGGAATAGTGGAACGCTTTCTGGCGATCGAACGTATGTTGGAGAAATACCCGACATATCAAGGTAAATTTACATTTGTTCAGATTGGTGCTCCGAGCCGTACACACATCAAGCGATACCACGACTTGCTTGCGGATGTGGAAGCTGAATCGGAACGGATCAACTGGCGTTTCCAGACTGGAAAGTGGAAGCCAATTGTCTTCTTAAAAAAACATTGTACTCACAAAGAGATCCTGCGCTACTACCGTGCTGCTGACCTCTGCTTAGTCACCTCCTTGCATGATGGCATGAACTTAGTGGCTAAAGAGTTTGTCGCTGCGCGTTACGACGAACAAGGAGTCCTCCTCCTCAGCCGCTTCACTGGAGCAGCGCGTGAGCTTTTAGACGCAGTCCTGGTAAATCCATACGATGTCGAACGCACGGCGGATGCCATTCGTTATGCTTTGGAAATGCAACCAGAAGAGCGGACAGCCCGAATGCAACGCATGCGCAAGCTGGTGAAGGAGCAAAACATCTACCGCTGGGCTGGAACCCTAATAGGCGACCTTTGTGGAGTACGCCTCGAGATCCCGCTCGAGGCTAAAGCCAGAAACCGGGCCGGATTCTCCGCAGGCCAATAGCTATAAGGAGGAGGACCGAAGATCCATTTGCCTCGACTAACGACTCGAATACTTATTAAATGATTCGGACCTATATCACCGAACCGAGTGAGCGAAGAGGTTAAAAGGTGTTGCGGGCGCCTATGTGTTCTGATCCCGCCCTGCCGACGCAACCGCGGCAGAGTGCTTCGCCAGAGGGCAGGGAAGGGTAGTCTCCTTGGGCCGAGCATTAGGAAAAGCGCTCAAGTGTTCGGTTGTTGTCGTTCTTGCGTCTCACGTGCCGCAGATGCAATTGGAAGCGCAAACACTTTCGCAAGAGCATGAGCGCTTCACTGAGAGAGCAGGGAAGGCTTGGTGCCTGGGCCGAGCGTTAGCTCATACTCAGTTTCCGGGCGTGGCTCAAGTCGTGGATTTCGAAGCCGCCGACATAATATCTGCGACTTCAGAAACATCGCCAACTTTCACGATGCTCTAACCACGCCTGCTCTAGTTCGGACGGGGCCGCCCAGCCCTTACGGCATTGGAATCACGGCTGTTGCCTGGTTAGAGTAGACGCTTTCCGCCCCAGCCGAATCTACTGCAGTTGTCACGTAATAATACGTTTTTCCGGACTGCACGTTTGAATCGGTATAGGAAGCGGAAGTGATCCCCGACCTGAGTAGGCTATAAGGTCCTCCACTTATAGTTCCGCGATACACATTGTAATAACTGACTCCCGAAGAAGTGGACGCTGACCAACTGAGACTCACGGAGTGTGGAGCAGAAACAGTGATCGTCGCACTGGCAGCTTTCGTGGTGTCAGCTTGACTTACAACGGTGCCGATGTCGGTCTCAACCGCTTGCGGAGCAGTGTAGAGTCCCCCTTGCGTTATCGTTCCCCTACCCTGTGTGACTGCCCACGTCACCCCCGTGTTGGTGGATCCGGAAATAGTGGCTGCAAACTGCTGTTGCCACATCTCAGGTAATGCTGTCGTAGTTGGTGAGATACTTATGGAGACAGTCTGCGAACTAACCCCCACCGAAGCCGAGGCAGATTTCGCTGGGTCGGCTGCGCTCACTGCTTTTACGGTGTAAGTTCCCGCCGTACTCGGCGCAGTGTAAAGTCCACCACTGGTGATTGTGCCTCCGGATGCGGACCAGTTGACAGCCGTGTTGCTCGTTCCCGACACATAAGCCGTGAATTGTTGCTGACCGCCGGCCTGAAGGCTCGCTGAAGTGGGCGAGAGTGAAACGGCGATCGGCTGTGACACCGTTACAGTGGCGCTGGCCGACTTGCTGGCGTCGGCAGCACTTGTAGCCGTTACGGTGTAGGTCCCCCCGGAGGAGGGAGCGGTATACAGACCGCTAGTCGACACGGTTCCGCCTGAAGTTGTCCAAGTCACAGCCGTGTTGGTGGTGCCTGACACGGAAGCAGAAAATTGCTGTTGACCACCGCTCTGAAGACTCACTGAAGTGGGCAGGAGTGAAACCGCGATCGGCTGCGACACCGTTATAGTGGCGATGGCTGACTTGCTGGTGTCGGCAGCACTTGTCGCAGTTACGGTGTAGGTCCCTCCTGAAGAGGGAGCGGTATAAACCCCGCTAGTCGACACGGTTCCGCCTGAACTTGTCCAAGTCACAGCCGTGTTGGTGGTGCCTGACACGGAAGCAGAAAATTGCTGTTGACCACCGCTCTGAAGACTCACTGAGGTAGGCAAGAGTGAAACCGCGATCGGCTGCGACACCGTTACAGTGGCGCTGGCCGACTTGCTGGTGTCGGCAGCACTTGTAGCGGTTACAGTGTAGGTCCCCGCTGAGGAGGGAGCGGTATACAGACCGCTGCTGGACACGCTTCCGCCTGAGGCCGTCCAAGTAACAGCCGTGTTAGTGGTGCCCGACACGGAGGCAGAGAATTGTTGTTGACCGCCGGTTTGAATACTCGCTGAAGTAGGTGACACCCCAACCGAGACTTGAGTCGAGCTCACGCCAGTCCCCGATATCGCCACAGTCACGGTCGTTGAACTGGACAATGAGTTTGTTCTTTTTCCCCCCGAGCTCTGGGCGACTACAATCGACACGTTGCCGCTGTCCGTACCCGTAGATGGTGGAGTAAACGTGACTGTACCCGTCGCACTTTGTCCACCGGAAAGGGTAATGGGGTAATTGAAACCACTTAGCGTAAAGCCCGTGCCCGACAGGGACACCTGGCTAATAGTGATCTTGGGGCCGCCAGAATTCGTCAGCGTGATTGATTTTGTGTTACTACTGCCGACAGACACAGAACCGAAGTTGATGGGAGAGGGAGGATTAACGACAAGCTGTCCGGTTCCTGCACTCGCATTTGAGTTAAATGCAAGGAGTGGCGCTAGGAGAAAAAGTAACCGGAACCCACGGCGGATTTCGGTGTATGCGGGGCCTGAATTTCTCACAGCACGACCTCTTGTGCCGCACCAAAGCCGTGCGGTGGGGGATTGAAGCCGCTGCGTCCCTGAGTTTCGAGATCACTCCGTCAGGTGCAGTACGATGATCGTGGCAGGAGAGCGTTGAAGTTGGCAGATCACGGAAGGGCAGTTTTGGTATCGAGTGGGCTCTTTTGGGACATGTACTTCTGATATGTCCTAGTGATTCTTGTTACGCGAAGGCCTGTTGGTGGTTGCTCAGAACAACCTCTCGCTGCGATCACCGCCGTCATCTTTGGATATGAATTGTCCTGGGCTTTTCTGATTTACTTGCACTAAATCCAATTACAATGAATGCTCTTGGGGCCCGCAGCACAGTGGTTGATAAAATCTTCTCGACCGCTTCCAACGTATCTGGCGATATCTAGGTTCGACCGGGCGCCGCGCAATGGGCCTCAAGGCACCCCGTCGCAGTACTCCGCCGTGCAGCATGGTAATCTGCTGAGTCGAGTCAATGCGGGGATTTCCGCAGAAGTTTTGTGACAATGCGGCATTCCCGGCAACTTGGTCGAGAAACGCTCTATTGGTGGGATTCGGACTCGCTTACGCTTCCCTTCTGTGCACTTGACGTCAAACCATTTTCCCGATAATGTTCAACACGAGCAGCACGGCAGTATTTCTATTGAACGCTCTATATCTTCTTGAACGCGCTGTATCTTCTTGAACGCTCTATATCTTCCTGAACGCGCTGTATCTTCTTGAACGATCTATATCTTCCTGAACGACTTTTCGTGCTAGCGCCCGGGATTACTGTTTTTGGAAGCCGACATAAGGAGGAAAGATGAGTTCTAAAAAGAAGATAGACGCCAATCAGCGCAACGCGCAGTGCAGCACTGGCCCGAAAACGCCAACCGGAAAACGTACCTCCAGCCGAAACAGCCGGAAGCACGGATTGTTCTCTCGCGAGCTGCTTTTGGCCGACGAGGATAAACGGGGAATTCGAGAAGCTTCGCAGAGAATTGACGCAACAACTGCAACCCAAAACGGCGCTGCAACAGATTGCCTTAGACCAGGTCATTACCTGCGTTTGGCGGTGCAAAGGGGCCTTGCGCGTAGAGAGCCAGCAACTGGCAAGGGTCTTGAGTGTACCGGCCGAGGTACAGACTGTTTTCGACGAACCGAGCATAGACGCACACATGCTGCGCTGGTTCGGATCGGGCAGGGCCGACTTGAACGCCGGAATCCGCCTCTTGGCGCAGCTACGAAATGACATTCGACAACACGGCAAAGTTCAAGATTGCTGGAAGGATCACATCACAGCCTGCTTCGGGGCGGAATTCTACGAAACCTTAACCGAATGGACTCCTATGAGTACAACGGCTCTGCACATGGTCAACCAACTCATCGACCACAGCAAAATCTTCAACGCGCCGCTGCCGGCCGACAAGTCAGGTAACGTTTATGTTCGCGATGCAGAACAGGAGCAACAGATGCTGTTGAAGCTCGTTGACACATCTGCCAGCTATCTGAGAGCAGCCAAGAAAATAGCTGAAGAAGGCACACTTAAAGCCAGTGCTATCGCAGCTAATGCGGATTTCGCGCCAAGATATTTCACGGCCGCAACACGGGACCTGGAGCGTGCCATCGATAGGCTGCTCCATTTGAAGGAAGAAGGTCTCTAGACTTGCTTATGGAGAGGTTGCGTATCGATGAGCACAGATCATGAAGCTGGGAGAATAGGGGGAGGGCCGAGCCCCGTTTAGGAGAAAAGCGGACCCTCGCGACCTTCGGCACGCCTGATTGAATGCACGGCGTGAACATCTCGCCCGCAGAGCGCAAAATGCACGGCCACGATCCGGGTTGTTGCCGGACCTAGGGATTGCGATGAAACATGAGAACTCGACCATTCCGCGGGACAAGGAAGAGGGGCAGCCCACAATAATTGCAACCAGCGGAGAAGTGCTCCAGGATGGCAGTTTTTTAGAACTGGTTCGGGAGCGCTCCGGAAGTGACAAGGTTTCTCTTCTCCATTGGAAATCCGGTCAAGCCACGGTCACACAGGAGCATGTGCTCGGAAGTCGCGCGTATGTTGCAAGTGAGAATGCAAAATTCTTACGGCAGCTTCCAGGCAAGCCGGTGCCGTATGCGTCCACCGAGGAGCTTTTCCAGGAAGTTGTCGATTTCTTCTCAAGGTTCGTGACCGTTTCCGACAACGACAAAGTTCTCCTCGCCCACTTCTGCTTCGCTTCTTATTTCTACGATTGCCTAAGCATGTCGCCCTGCTTATTACTGTGTGGACCTTCATCGGAAGACGGGGTTTCGGTCCTGCAGGTTTTGGCTTGCGTTTGCCGACATCCGGTACTGCTTGCAAAGGCTACAGTCTCCAGTCTTCCCCACGAACTCAGCCCCACACGGCTAATTTGCCAGCCCAATGCCAACCTAGAGAGCTGGTTGGCCGCGTTACTGTTTCCTGGGTTGGGGTTTGTCGATCGGGGTCTCCGCCACATGAGAGGAGCGACGGCAATTTTCGTCGGCTGGGAACAACTGACAACACCTTTCGCCGATGCCTGCCTTTCCGTGTCACTCCCGCCGCAATTGGGGTCTTTTTCTATTCATGATGAGGAACGCCAGGATGTGTCTCTCCAAAAAGTACTAAATCAGCTCCTCATGCACCGCCTTGAAAACTTCTCGCGCGTCAGGGCAGCGGATATTGATGCACCGCATTTTCGCGGTTCGACCAGAGAACTAGCTCGCACACTTGGCAGGTGCATTGTGGAC
>JBLNFC010000419.1:0-2895 GCA_050263355.1 Acidobacteriota bacterium | reverse complement strand
TCCACTGCCTCGAGAGTGACACCCGGAGAGCCCGTCACCATCGGGCGCCCACTCGCGAACACGAGTCTCCACATACTTGATTCTCGCATGCAGCTTTTGCCAGTCGGCGCAGTAGGTGAGCTGTACATCGGTGGCGATGGGGTGGCCCGCGGTTATCTCAACCGCCCTGAGTTGACTGAAGAGCGGTTCGTTCCGGATCCGTTCCAAAGACCTTTGACCCCTCCGGTTTCGCCCGGGCGCCTTTATAAAACCGGAGACCTGGCTCGGTACCTTCCCGACGGGCGAGTAGAGTGCCTGGGACGAGTGGATAACCAAGTCAAAGTCCGCGGTTTCAGAATTGAGCTGGGGGAGGTCGAGAATGTCCTCCGCCAACACGCGTCTGTGGCGCAAGCGCTCGTGAGCGCTATGGAAGATTCCTTGGGCGAGAAAAGGTTGGTGGCTTACGTCATCAGCAACAATGGTTTGATATCTGCCGCGGAGTTGCGTGATTTTCTAAAGTCCAAGCTGCCGCTATACATGGTCCCGGCAAGTTTTGTCCAGGTGACGGCCTTTCCGCTTACCCCCAACGGTAAAATCGATCTGAAGCAACTGCCTCAACCCGACAGGGCCGGGCAGGGGACCGGCGAATACAAAGCACCTCAGACACCAGAAGAGTTGCGCCTCGCGCACATTTGGGAGGATGTCCTTAGAGTCGGAAAGGTCGGAATTGATGACAACTTTTTCGAGATCGGCGGAGACTCGCTTTCTGCCACACGGGCTTTTGCCCGAGCGAACAACGAGTTTGGTATGGCCCTCACGCTGCGGGAGATGCTCGAACGGCCGACGATTCGGTCGCTGGCCGAGCTTGTCGCTGAGTCTAAGGGTACCGTCGTGGCAAGCTCTTCGCCAATTCCCCGGCAGCGTCGTGAGCTGGCAGGATCATCAGTGTGAAGGTTGCTTCGGAGATCACTCAGCGGCCGCCCTGAGGGCATCGAACATCGACTTTCCCGAGGCAACCTCCACGGGCTTCTTCGCGTTATCGTCGGCGTGCTCGACGAGTTCCAAGGGCAGATCTTGCAGGAAAGGCGAGGGGCGCGACTCTGTGGTCATGCCGTATTTCTTGCGCGTGCGGCAATGACTGATGCTGAGCGTGCGCATCGCGCGCGTGATTGCCACATAAAACAGCCGACGCTCTTCGTCGAGCGTTCCCTCCTCGCGCGAGCGGGAGTGCGGCAGAATCCCATCTTCCAGCCCCACGATGTAGACATGCGGAAACTCCAAACCCTTGCAGGAATGCATGGTGATCAGGGTAACAGCTTCGCCAGCCTCCTCTTCCTCCTCACGTTCCGTGTCCAACGTGATTTGTTCCAGGAAGATCTGGAGTCGCTCAGCGGGCGTGTTTCCCTCCGGCGTTCCGCTGTCGAGCGTCCCTACCAAATCCTTTACGTTCCGGATTCGAGGAGCGGCATTCTCGGGATCCTTCTCCGATCGGCGCAATTCGTCCCAGTATCCAATCTCGTCCAAAAACGCATTTCCCCAGTGCGTGAGTGAAAAGAGGCCTATCCCGTGTGCGGTATTGTTGCCGGCAGCGGACGTGAAAGGTCGATGGAGCCTCTCGAGCAACTCCCCAAAGCGTTCGATGGACTCTCGCGTTTTGCTCTGGAAGGTGGTCGTGACCACCGGGTTTTTAATCGCGGAAAAAACAGAGCACTTTCGTTCATGGCTCGCGGCCAGCAACCGTTCCATGGTGACATCGCTCAATCCGCGCGCAGGTATATTTGCGATTCTTAAGAGCGATATATCATCATGAGTATTTAAGGACACTTTTAAATAAGCGAGCAGATCGCGGATTTCGCGCCGGTCGAAAAAGCTCTGGCCACCCACCAGGTGGTAGCGTACCCCCGCTTGCCTGGGAGCCGTCTCCAGTGGTCGGGCCTGTATGTTTGTGCGGAACAATATGGCGTGTTCTTTCCAGGGCGCCTTCCTGGTCAATCGCGCGTAATTAATTTGCTCCACAATTGTGCGGGCCTCTTCCTCGTCCGAAGCAAAAGTCTGGAGAACGATCTTGGTGCCGTCTCCGTTTGACGACCATAGGCTTTTACCGCGCCGCAGCAGGTTCTTTTTAATCACCGCGTTGGCCGCCCCCAGGATCGTGTTGGTGGAGCGGTAATTTTGCTCGAGTTTGACCACTTTAACTTCAGGGTAATGCTTCTCCATATCCAGGAGATTGGAGATCTGCGCCCCGCGCCAGCCGTAGATGCTCTGGTCGTCATCTCCCACGACACAAAAATTGCGATGCTCCTGGGTCAGGGCATGCACGACCCGGAACTGGGCGGTGTTAGTGTCCTGGTACTCATCGACCATAATGAAACGATACTTGTTGCGGCAGGACTCCAAAGCGTCTGGATGCTCCCGAAACAGCCGCAACGTAAGCAGGATCAAATCATCGAAATCCACGGCGTTACAGGCATGTAGCGCGGATTCGTACCGAGAGCGCAGGTGACGGGCAACCATCCCCAGGCTTTCGTCCACGAAGGAGGTTGATTGCCCTTCATTATTCTTCAACCGGCTTAAAGCCCCCAGGATCTGCTGTGGATCCAGCTTCTGACCCTTGGAAGAGACGTGTGCCAAAACCCGCTTCATGGCGCCAATCTGCTCAGACTCGTCATAGATCACGAAGTTGCGTTTATATCCTAATTTCTCGACGTGCTGCCGCAGGATTCGCACGCACAGTGAATGGAAGGTGCATAGGGTCGGCCGTTCAGGCTTCTCAGCCTTCTGCCTGGCTTTCAGAGTTCGCGAAATGAGCTTGGAAACGCGTTCTTGCATCTCGCGAGCCGCTTTGTTCGTAAAAGTGACTGCCAGGATTTCGCCCGGGGAAATTCCGCGCTGGATCATGTGGGCGATCCGGTAAGT
>JBLNFC010000418.1:0-5251 GCA_050263355.1 Acidobacteriota bacterium | reverse complement strand
ATCTTACGCAAGAGTGGGGGTGTGGCGCTTGCCGTAACTGACGACGAGATCATGGATGCTCTGCAACACTGGGCGCGAGTGGAGGGCATCTTCGCAGCACCCGAAGGGGCCGCGTCCCTGGCAGCTTATCGGAAGCTAGATCGAGTGGATACTTCAGAAGTGATGATCGGGTCGTCCTGTTTAATACAGGAACCGCGCTCAAGTATCTTGACGTCATCCAGGCATACAACAAGAAAAAGGCTCCACGTGACCTTCCGGCGGCCCGCGCCATCGGTGGAATTATAGGGCCATATTAACCACCGGCAGCTTCAGTATTGAATCGATCGCGACCTGGAAGCCATGACTGATCACCTGTACTACACCGATTCATTCCTTTACGAGTTCGAGGCGAAAGTTGTGGATGTGATCGGATCCACCGAAGCCGAACCGCGTCCGTCGGTAGTGCTCGACCGAACTGCTTTCTACCCAACCAGTGGGGGGCAGGTTTTTGATACGGGCTGGATTTCTCCGGATGATAGGTCCGACCAGAAAGCACGAGTAGTGGAGGTTACTGAAACCGATGACGGAACCGTGCGCCATTTTCTAAGTGACGCGGCGTGGGTCGAAGGAGGCCTGCGTGTGCATGGGGCTGTCGACGCGAAACGGCGCCGCGATCACATGCAGCAGCACTCCGGCCAGCACGTGCTATCGGCCGCATTTGTCCACCTCTTCAACCTGCAAACGGTCTCGTTCCATATGGGCGAGGATTATTGCTCCATCGACCTGGATACCAAGGCTTTGTCCCGGGAGCAGGTAGAAGCGGCTGAACAACTGGCAAATGAGGTGGTCCTGGAAAATCGGCCGGTCAACATTCGCTTCGTTACACGAGAGGAATCACGATCTTTGGGACTGCGCAAACTGCCGCCTGCCAACCGAGGAGAGCTTCGCCTGATTGAAGTGCCCGAATTCGATTTATCGGCGTGTGGCGGCACACACGTTAGAAGTACCGGCCAAATCGGATGCATCCTGCTACGCAAGACCGAAAAGGTACGGCAGGGTACGCGCGTTGAATTTGTCTGTGGGCAGCGGGCCGTCCGCACTGCGCGACAGGACTACAGTAGTTTGGCGGAAGCGGCCAGTTTGTATTCCTCCCAGCTGTGGGATATTCCACAAGCAATCCGCAAAGCACAGGACGAAGCAAGGACGGCTCGAAGAGTGCGCGAGCAGATCGAGGAAGAATTGGCCGAGCAGGTCGCGCTTCGTATGCTTGCGGAGACACCCGTCGTGAATGGGCGCAAAGTTGTCGTCAAAATCTATGACGATCGCGACTTGAGCTTCATTAAGCTGCTTGGGCAGAAGTTAACGAGGTCGGAAACAGGTGTCATCGCACTTCTAGCTGCTATGCAGGTTCAGCCCGCCGTGCTGTTTGTGCAATCGCAAGGCCAGCCGTTTGACATGGGTGCTTTCATGAAACAGGCGCTCGCGAAGCTCGGAGGCCGCGGCGGCGGAAGCAAAGATATGGCCCAAGGCGGACCGCAGCAACTTGGCGAGCTGCCAAGAGTACTAGAGCAACTCGCGGACAAAATCCGGAATGCTTGAGCAGCCAACAGAAATCAGGGTATGGAGAGTTTTTCATGTCAATTAGACCGGTGAAGCGACTGATCAGATCAAAACCGACCCTCGAAGGTGCTGGCGTGCACCTTCGGCGTGCCTTTGGTTTTGGAAACACCAAGGACTTCGATCCCTTTCTGCTGCTCGATGATTTCCGTAACGATGTCCCGGAAGACTATCTGGCAGGGTTCCCATGGCACCCACACCGTGGAATTGAAACGATTACGTATGTGTTGGCCGGGACAGTCGAGCACGGCGACAGCATGGGCAACAAAGGTGCGATTGCCGCGGGTGACGTGCAGTGGATGACCGCGGGGAGCGGGATCATCCATCAAGAGATGCCGAAAGGCGACCAAACGGGCCGCATGCATGGCTTCCAGTTGTGGGCGAACTTACCGTCGTCGCTCAAAATGATGGCGCCACGGTATCAAGAGGTTAAGGCGCCGGAGATCCCGGAAGTAACAGATGACGATGGCACGCACGTGAGAATTGTCAGTGGAAGGTTCTGGGGCAAAAGCGGTCCGGTGGAAGGAGTAGCCGCAGATCCCATCTATCTTGATGTATCGGTTTCTCCAGGCAAGAAGAAGACTCTACCAATTGAGACCACGCGTCATGCCTTCGCTTACGTTTTTGCCGGAAGTGGGAAGTTCTGCAATGCATGCGGTCCGCTCGCGGTACCAACCGAAGCCGTTAAATGGGCGGACACAACTCCGCCGGTGGAAGCCGACAACCGGTCGCTTATACTCTTTGACCGCGGCGACGAGGTCACGGTGCAAGCAGGTGACGATGGCATCCGTTTTCTGCTGGTCTCGGGTAAGCCGCTGGAAGAGCCGGTCGCATGGTATGGGCCTATTGTCATGAATACGCAAGAGCAGTTGAAACAGGCTTTCACCGAATTACGAGAGGGAACCTTCCTGAAAGCCGATAGAACGAAGTAGTCAGCCTGCTAAGGAGGGAAGCAACTCTACTGGCGTGAGAGGGAATGCCTTACAATTGCGGCGCCTGTCCAATCTCTTTCGGCGGTGACAAACGATGCCTTGGCACAAACGTTCCTGTATGCTGGCTCTTCTGATCGGACTATTCCTGACCATTTGCATGGAAGCGCAAACCAAAGTTTCGAAAGAGCCGTTTGGAAAGACTCCCGACGGGACCGCAGTCGAAATCTACACCTTGAATGACGGCGTGGTCGAAGCACGCATCATGATCTACGGGGGTATCGTTGTGTCCCTCAAGGTGCCCGACCGCGCTGGGAAACTCGCCGATGTCAGCCTGGGTTACGATTCGCTCGACAAGTATCTCTCCAACCCACCGTACTTCGGCGCGATCATCGGGCGTTACGCAAACCGAATCGCCAATGGTAAGTTCCAGCTCGATGGCAAGAAATATTCAGTTCCTAAGAACAACGGAGAGAACTCCCTGCATGGGGGGACCCGCGGATTCGACAAGGTGGTCTGGTCCGCAAAAGAAGTGGAAAATGGCGTTGAACTTAAGTATCTCAGCAAAGATGGGGATCAAGGTTATCCCGGCAATCTCAACGCGACGGTTCGTTACACCTTAACTGGAGGCGCGCTGCGAATGGAGTATTCAGCCACCACGGATAAGCCTACCGTGGTGAACCTCACCAATCACTCGTACTTCAATTTAGCTGGGGAGGGTAGCGGCGCAATTCTGCAGCAGCAGGTCCAGATCAACGCCTCGCGCTTTACGCCGATCAACGCCAATCTCATTCCAACCGGAGAACTCAAAGATGTTGCTGGAACCCCATTCGACTTCCGTACACTTCACGCTATCGGCGAGCGTATCGACGCAGACAATGAACAGCTGCGCAATGCGAAAGGTTACGATCACAATTTCGTGATTGATCGTAAATCCGGCGCGGAGTTGGAAGAAGCCGCGAGGGCTGAGGATCCTACCTCAGGTCGCGTTTTGACGGTGCTGACCACCGAGCCTGGGGTGCAGTTCTATTCCGGCAATTTTCTAACGCCAGCTATAGTTGGAAAGCAAGGCCATGTGTACGACCGCAGGACGGGATTCTGTTTTGAGACCCAACACTTCCCCGATTCTCCGAACCACCCGAATTTCCCCTCGACGACATTGAGGCCGGGCGAGACTTACCACTCTTTAACCGTGTTTCAGTTCAGCCGAGCAACAGACAAGAAGTAGAATCAGAAAGCTCATCAGCCGGCTTCCGCTTGCCTCCTGGGAGTTGACGTTGGGCTATGTCCACGTGTTTTTTCTTTGTGCGCAGACTACAGCACAGGCGGCCAAGCTCATCCAACAGTCGTGGATCTAACCAAAAAAAACTCATTTGGGGGAATTAGATGAGGCGTGAAGTTGTAGTGATTACCGGTGCGTCTGCCGGTCTGGGCCGGGCGATAGCTCGCGAATTTGGGCGGCGTCGCGCCAGCATTGGGCTACTCGCGCGTGGCAAGGACGGCCTGGAAGCAGCCAAACGCGAGATCGAATCACTCGGCGGCAGGGCACTCGTCCTTTCCACGGACGTTGCCGATGCCGACGCTGTCGAAAGAGCGGCAGCATCCGTTGAGGAGGAATTCGGGCCGATTGATGTGTGGGTGAACAATGCCATGGCTTCCGTCTTCTCTCCCGTAAAAGAGATGGAGCCGAAAGAGTACAAACGCGTGACGGAGGTGACTTATCTAGGAGTCGTTTACGGCACATTGGCAGCCCTGAAACGTATGCTGCCTCGAGATCGCGGTACGATCGTGCAGGTTGGGTCCGCCCTGGCCTACCGCAGCATCCCTCTGCAGTCGGCGTACTGCGCGGCGAAGCACGCGATTGCGGGTTTCACAGATTCGTTGCGATGTGAACTCATCCACGATGAAAGCGCAATTCGAGTCACGATGGTTCACATGCCGGCGCTGAATACGCCTCAGTTCGGGTGGGTGAAGAGCCGTCTGAAACATAAAGCGCAGCCGGTGCCGCCGATTTTTCAGCCTGAAGTTGGCGCGCGAGCGGTGTACTGGGCAGCTCACCACCGCCGTCGTGAGATCTACGTGGGCACCCCTACGGTGGAAGCAATCGTCGGAAACAAAATCGCGCCTGGACTATTGGACCACTATCTCGGGCGCACGGGTTACAAGTCGCAGCAAACCGAAGAGCCCGAGGATCCAAGCCGTCCGGACAATCTATGGAAGCCCGTCTCCGGAGACCACGGCGCTCATGGAACCTTCGACAGCCGAGCCCAGGATAAAAGCTATGAAGTTTGGGCGGACCTTCATCGACGTTGGTTATTTGCTGCCGTCGGAATTGTTTCAGGCTCGGTTTATTATATTTCGCGTACGTTGGCCGTCCGTCGCGCACCTCAGACAACGAAGAGCGGGATTCACCGGGCCGCCTAATTCCGCTGAGACATCGCGCCCAACGCACGAGCCCTGACGAGAGCGTAAGCTATGTGTCGTCCTTAGCAGGTGACCATGCGTGCATGATGATTTCCGGGTGGTCGAGGGTGAGTATTTGTGCGACCTCCTTGAGCAGCCCGTCGCGCTGCAGAATACTTTAGAGGGGCTCACCGTCTCGGCGCCTCTCGAGCACTTGGCGCGACGACTTGCCGAAGGGGAATTCCGCCGTATCGTGCTCACAGGAATGGGCTCGTCTTTCCATGCACTCCATCCCATTAACTTCGATCTCATTCAACATGGAT
>JBLNFC010000417.1:0-4178 GCA_050263355.1 Acidobacteriota bacterium | reverse complement strand
TGCGGGTATCAGTCCGAAGTCTGTTGCAATTGCTGGCGTGCATATCACTTCGAGATGCTAAGTTCCGAATTGCCCGTTATCCTTTCCGGATAACAAATTTCGCGGGGACGTCCTCGCCAAGCGACATCCGGCAAACGTGACAACCCACCCCTGTCCTGTGCTCCCCGCTTGGCGTGAACTTGTGGGTTATTTCCATGTCTCACCTGAGTTCCTATTTTGCGCTTCTCAAGGTCGAAGTCCAACACGCCGGAGCAAATCTTGGAAGCGTTGGTCCGATCGAAAGCGATCAAATACCGGATCGACGGCGAGATAGGACATCCACACCGCACGATCATCGTAGGCATTTTGAAGCCACTTGAAGGTTTGCTCTTTATCGTTCAGTGCAGCGTAAATGCGAGCCACACCATAGGGCGATACATAGCGACTCCTAGAAATCTCGAGCATTTGAGCAATATTTTGAAGAGCTTCAGTCTTCCTTCCTGCCAACGCATAGGCGACTCCCACCTCAGCCAGGTAAAGGGGGCTGCCTCCCGACAGGCTGGCCGCGGTCTGCAGCTCACCTAGAGCTTCCTTATGCCGACCCGTTTGTGCGTAAGCTTCGCCTAGTAGCAAGTGAGCGGCCGCAAAGTTTTGGTCCAGTTCAATGGTGTTGCGGCTCTGTTCGATGGCGTCATCATATCTACGTGCGAAATAATATCGGAGCCCCACCCATGTGCCGATCATTTGGTTGAGTGGGTCAAGTTTGGATGCCTCTCTAGCCTCGGTAAGAGCTTCGTAGTGCCGGCCTCTTATCGAGAGGTAATCTCCGTACCAATGGTGAGCATTTGGATACGATGGATCTAATTGCAATGCCTTTTTGAACTCAGATTCCGCCCCAGTCCAATCCCATCTGTGGTTAAGAACCAATCCAAGTGAGGCGTGAGCCTCGGCAGAATACGGATCCATTTCAATTGCTTTGCGAGCCGCAGCCTCCGCCCTGGGAAGAGTTCGCGCCGGAGACGTGAAACCATGCCACGTGAGTCCGCTGTTGCAATCGGCCAATCCCGAGTAAGCGGGAACATAGAGAGGATCTTGGTCCATTGCTTGCTGAAAGTAAACCGATGCCTTTTGCAAGCCCTCGCCAGTCCTTTTGTTCCAGAAATAGCGACCTTTTAGATAGGCCTCGTAGGCTTCAGGATCTACAGTGCGCGGTCTTGCCAACTGAGTCCGCGATTCTGTTGGCAGGCTGATGCGGATTTGGTAAGCGATCGTTTTCGCCACAGAATCCTGCAAGGCCAAAATGTCTTTCAGTTCGCGGTCATAGCTTTCGGTCCAAAGATCGGTTTGATCGCGGACCTGAATCAACTGCACCGTAATGCGGACGCGGCCAGATTCGCGTCGAACACTACCTTGAAGCAGGTAGTCAGCATGGAGTTCTCTGCCGATTTGGTTTACCGGTAGGTTGCTACCCTTGTATCTGGCAACAGACGCACGGGCAATGACGCCGAGGCGCTTCGGATTTAGCTTCCCAAGGTGGGCGATCATTTCTTCCGTCAAGCCGTCGGTGAAGAATTCCTGATCCGGGTCGCGACTCAGATTGTCGAAGGGGAGGACCGCCAAGACTGTTCCCTCAGAAGACGGTCTGACACGTATCTCTGCCCTGTGCCACACCCAATATCCCAAAGCCGTAAGAATGGGGACCGCAGTCAAGGCCATCCATGTAATCTTCGGGAGAACCGGCGGACGGAAGCGGTGCCGACGGTTTAAATCTGGCTCTCCCCTCGGGGCACCAACGAGTCCCGGCCCCGCATCTATGGGAGCAATAAAGCGATAACCGCGCTTTGCGACGGTTTCGACAAATCGGGGATTCTCGGCTGAATCTCCCAGGGCATCGCGGACTTTCTTGATCGCATTGTTGAGGCCTTGATCAAACGTGACATAAACGTCAGTCGGCCAGACTCTCTGCTGCAACTCCTCCCGGGTAACCACCTGGCCAGCGTGCTCGACAAGAACGGTAAGCACTCGGAGCGGCTGATCTTGAAGCTTGACCTTCACGCCTGACTTGTGCAGTTCGCCGGTTTTCAGATCGAGCCGAAACAAACCAAAACGAACAATCTCAGCAAGTGGAGTCGGCGGTTGCATGGGCACGTCGCGGGAGTTTTAGATTAGCGCAGGAAAACCGCTCATGGAAGTTGGTTATCTACATTTCTATTCCGTTTAAGTTAAGCCACTTAGCCGATTATGAGGAGCTTACGATCAGAGTAGTTGGAGTTCCTGGACCGCAGCGTGAAACTGCGGCTCCCGGCGAGTATCGCCGTGAGAGAAAGGATGCTTATGAAGAGGATTCTCCAATACGGGCTCACGTTGGTTGTGATCGCGAGCACCCTCGTTACAAACGCAAAAGCAGCAGACTCAATCGCGGACTGGAACCAGATTGCCGAGACAGCGGTGAAAGCCGCCGGCCACGCGCCGCCAGTCGCTGCCTTGGATTTTGCGATCGTGCACTTGGCGATCTATGACGCAGTTGAGTCCATCGACCGTCGCTATCAGCCGTATCACACACGCGTGCACCACGCGACCGGTTCTAAGAACGCAGCAGCGGCCAAAGCTGGCCACGACGTTCTGGTCGGGTTGTTCCCCGCGCAAAGCGCCATGCTCGACGCAGACTACGCTGACTTCCTGGCGACGAATCGCATTGACCCCGGCGACCCAGGAACACAGGTAGGTGCCCAGACTGCTGCGGCAATGCTGGCACTGCGCTCGAACGATGGGAGATTCCCTCCCAACCCACCGCCATTCATTGGTAGCGCCGAAATCGGCCAGTGGAGGCCTACCCCTTCCCTGTTGCCCGGCCCGCCACCGTCCTTTGCGCCCGGTCTGGTGCCTTGGGTAGCCAGCGTCACGCCATTTACTATGAAGAGCAACTCACAGTTTCGCGTAGATCCGCCGCCTCGTCTAACCAGCAATCGATGGGCTGAAGACTACAACGAGATAAAGGCTGTTGGATCCCTGACGAGCACGACGCGTACCACTGAGCAAACTGAGATTGGCTACTTCTGGGCAGATAGTGGACCGGTGTTGTGGCAAAACGCCCTGCGATACATGTCCCGGAACTACCTGAATGATATCGGCGACTCGGCTCGCATGTATGCCTTGGCTGAGGCTTCACTCGCTGATGCTCAGATCGCTTGCTGGGAAAGCAAGTACTTTTATAACTTTTGGCGGCCGATCACAGCAATCGGTTTAGGTGACCAGGATGGCAATGCACAAACGGATGTCGATGTAACCTGGCAGCCGCTGATCAACACACCCAACTTCCCTGAGTACCCGTCGGGGCACGCTTCCACGAGCGGAGCGATTTCGTATGTTCTGCGACTTTTCTTCGGTAGCGACTTGTTGAAATTCCAGATAACTACAACTAATCCGAACGCCGCGCAGAAGACACGCTTTTTTACCCGCTTCTCGCAAGCAGAGGACGAGGTCGTCGATGCGCGCGTGTACGTCGGAATTCACTATCGCAACACGGACCGCGTCTCTCGAATTCAAGGTCTACGCGTCGCCAATTGGGTCTTTAAGAACTATTTTCGTCCAGTTTGCGACCGGCGCCTCGGGAACCACTAAGTCCTGACACTGCGGAAGGCGGAATTACAACGGTATCGGCCAGCGCTCATGAGCCAAAGGAGTTGCTATGCTCTGGAAAAACACTAAGTTTTGCCAAGACAGTTGCAAATCAAGAATTAACGTCCGCAAATTGATGATTGCTACCATGCTGCTGGTCGTACTCGCATCGGGTGCGGCAGTTTTTGCTGGAAGCCATCTTCCAAATCCGCTAATCACTGTCAACGCCAGCGGGTTGCTGAGCACGTACAGCACGGCGGGCGGAATCGATCTGTCGAACCCGTTCTTTCAAAGCTTCGGCACAAACGGCCGCTCCTGCGTCAGTTGCCATCAGCCCGGCGATGCCTGGACCGTCACGCCACCACATATTCAAGCGCGCTTTTATTTCAGCGCGGGTAACGATCCAATCTTCCGCCCGAACGATGGCGCGAACTGTCCCAGCTCTGACGTCGCGACGTTTGAAGCGCGCAAATCGGCGTACAGCTTGCTCTTAACCAAAGGCTTGATCCGAGTTTCCCTACCAGTCCCACTCGACGCTGATTTCACAATCCGGGACATTCATGACCCTTACGATTGTCCTG
>JBLNFC010000416.1:0-3818 GCA_050263355.1 Acidobacteriota bacterium | reverse complement strand
GTTCATATTGCGGTCTTTTTTCTCGATGGTGCGATCGTCAGCCATCACATTGAGAGTGAACTTGCCCTTCTTGGGATCAGTCTTCTTCAACTGCAGACTCACGGTCGAGACCGGCTTGGGAGTTTTGCTCTTGTCGAGAGTGAACTCGTAATAGTTGCGGTCCCCTCTGTGCTTTAGAACCTCAAGATCGCCGCGCGTCGTTGCGATCAGGCCGCTCATCACGCCCATATCACCCTTCACGCTTTCGAGGCGAGCCTTGGTGGCTTCCAGGTCGCTGCGCGTGGACGCAACGTCAGTCTTCACTCCACCGACCTCCGTTTTCACGCCTGCCACTTCGCCGGTCACCTGGCTGATCTGCTCCTTCTGCGCACGAGAGAGTCGGCTCTCGGCAGCGCGCTGCTGCGATTGCAACTCAGCAGTGCGGCGCGCCAGCTCTTTCTTGGTCATGCCGAGTTGGCCGGCCATCGTTTCCGCCGAGGCTTCAGCTTCCGCCATACGCTTGCCCAGATCGACAAGCTGGCCGCTGTTGGCCGTTTGCCCCTTCTCCAGCTTGTCCAGCCGCCCACGATAATCGTAGATTGCGTACAAAGAGCCTGCTACGTATAGGACTGCTAACAAAAGAATGATCCACTTGCCGGCATTGCTTTGATGTTCATGAACCTCGGCCACTGCCGCGCCGTCTTCAGACATGACCCGACCTCCGCGAACTTTTTGAGAAGTGTTGAAGCAATTGTTGAGCATAAGGACGGCAGTGTCAATGTCCCGTCGGTTACTTCGGCTCCGGGCATACAAAAACGGGCTCGACCGCTTGCTTCATCCGGGTCTATGGCACAGGCGCACCACCGGTGCCATTGCTGGCGGGCTGCGCTCGGCCGTTCTAAGGCCGTA
Source organism: Acidobacteriota bacterium (assembly GCA_050263355.1). Classification (GTDB taxonomy): domain Bacteria; phylum Acidobacteriota; class Terriglobia; order Terriglobales; family Acidobacteriaceae; genus Gp1-AA122. Next base: position 2,930 of record JBLNFC010000416.1, on the reverse strand, counting down.
GGCAGCGCCTGCGAGCGAGCTACTCGTGGCCTAAGCCGTACAATGAACTTGTGAAGACCTGGGACGTGATCGTTGTAGGGGCGGGGGTTATTGGCCTCGCGATTGCCCGAGAGCTCAGCAAACGCGGAGTGTCAGTCTTAGTATTAGAGCGTGGCGAGCCCGGACGGGAGGCGTCGCACGCAGCGGCCGGCATGCTCGTCGGCGATGGGGAAGAAAATCCAGAACAGATGCGCGCCTTGGCCTCGGCCAGCGCACGAGCTTATCCCGAGTTCGTTCATGAGATCGAAGACGAATCTCACAGCAGCGTTGATTTGCGCAGCGATGGAACCATCATCCTGCTGTCGAAAGAAGAAGCTGCCACGCATAGCTCAAGTAAATTATTAACGGCCGTCGAGCTTGCTGAGATCGAGCCGGAGGTCGCCGGATCAGAACGTCAAGCGGTTCGAATTGAGGAACGCAGCGTCGATCCCCGCGCGCTTACCGCGGCCCTCTTGAAGTCTTGCTTGCATCGTGGCGCGGAAGTCGCTTCCGGGGAGCAGGTCACCTCCATCACCCTTATCGATTCTCGCGTCTCTGGGGTAACCACTCAAAAAACTGCCTACGCGGCGAACTGCGTTGTGAACTGCGCGGGGGCTTGGTCTGGGCAATTTCCTCCTCACACTTTCCCAACAAGACCGGTAAAGGGGCAGATGCTGGCCGTCGTTAGCCGGGAGCCAATACTGCGGCATGTGGTGCGCTCGCCGGAAGTCTACATCGTGCCGCGCAGTGACGGGCGCATTCTCATCGGGGCTTCCATCGAAGACGCTGGCTATGACAAGCGTGTTGTGCCGGACACCATCCAGCGCATGCATCGCGAGGCAATAAAGCTGATTCCCGCCCTCACCGAAGCACGCATTCTGGAAGATTGGGCCGGACTCCGCCCCGGAACACCTGACAATCTACCCATTCTGGGATCCACCCAGACACCGGGATACTTCGTCGCGACCGGTCACTATCGCGATGGAATTCTGCTGGCGCCGATCACCGCGCAACTGATGGCGCAGGTGATAACCGGAGAATCCCCCTCTCTCGACCTTCGCTCATTCTCAGCCCAGCGCTTTTTGCAGAGCGATGTGCGTGCAAGCTGATCGAGCACCAAGGGGTATACTTAGTGGATTGTACCGTTTATAAACATAAGCTCATGCGCGCCGTTCGCGAGAAAGGTCTATCTTTATGGCTTCTCCAGCAGTCGATTATGCCCGCCAGAATCAGCAGCGATTTCTAAGCGAACTCAAAGATCTTCTTCGAATTCCCAGCGTCAGCACGTTGGAGGAACACAAATCTGACGTGCAGAAGGCGGCTGAGTTTGTCGCCAGTGAACTCCGACGCATTGGGATGGAACATGTAGAAATCATTCCTACCAAGGGTCACCCGCTGATTTACGCCGATTGGCTGAACGCTCCCGGCAAGCCAACAGTGCTGTGCTACGCACACTATGACGTTCAGCCCCCTGATCCTCTCGACGAGTGGGTCACACCACCGTTCGAACCAACCGAGCGTAACAACAATATCTATGCCCGCGGAGCGGTAGACGACAAAGGCCAGCTCTGGATGGAAATCAAAGCTATCGAAGCTCTAATGAAAGGGCACAATGGCAAGCTGCCGTTGAACGTCAAGTTCATCATCGAAGGTGAGGAAGAAGTCGGTGGTGAGTCGATCGCAGAGTACGTTCGCAAGCAAAAAGCCAAACTGAAAGCTGATTTTGCCCTGGTTTGCGATACCGAGCTGTTTGCGCCCGACCTTCCCACCCTGTGCGTTGGCCTGCGTGGTCTCGTTTACACGGAGATTGAAGCTGTTGGCGCTAAGACGGACTTGCACTCCGGCATGTACGGTGGCGCAGCCCCGAACCCGTTCTTCGCGCTTATTGAGATCATCAGCAAATTGAAGAATAGCAAAGGTGAGATCCTGATTCCTGGCTTTTACAAAGGCGTGAAGGCCCCCAGCAAGGATGAGCTTAAAGCGTGGAAGCGCCTGCCCTTTAACGAGGAGCACTATCGCAAAACAGAAGTTGGTTCAAAGGTACTGACGGGCGAGCCAGGATTTTCCGTGCTCTACCGCACCTGGGCGCGTCCCACTCTCGAGGTGCACGGGATGCCCGGCGGCTTTACCGCTGCCGGCGCAAAAACAGTGATTCCCGCCAAGGCCGCCGCGAAAGTGTCCATGCGCCTCGTGCCCAACCAGGATCCCGATGACATCCTGAAGAAGTACACGAATTATGTGAAGAAACTCACCCCCAAGGGCATCGAGACCAGGATCAAGGTGCACAGCAAGGGTCCGGCGTGCGTCGTCGGTACCGACAATCGATTCATCAAGGCGGCTACCGATGCCATGCATGACGTGTTCAAGAAAGATACCGTCTTCATCCGTTCCGGCGGATCTATTCCCATTGTCACCGACTTCCAGGATGTGCTGAACATTCCGTCCGTAATGATGGGATTCGGATTGCCTGACGACAATCTCCATGCCCCAAACGAGAAGTTTCATATCCCGAACTTCTATCGGGGAATCGAGTCGATCTGCTTGTTCTTCGAGAAGGTGGGCGGAGAGAAATAGTACCTCTACAACTATTCCGAGGCGCGGACCCCGTCAGGTCCGCGCCTTTTTTCTTGCCCTCTGCAGTGCGTGCATCACTCTGATCGGGATCTTTGCGGCGACGTATTGAAGCTCTTGCGAAGAATAAAAGCACAACCTGATTGCCCCATTCTGGTTGCATCTCGCCTACGGTTAGACTAGGCTTGTTTCGCTCTCGCGATTCTTCCCTCCTCTTCTTTCCTCACCCATAAACCAGGCGTTTGCTGCATTGTGTGTGCAATACCATAGGGTTATGACGAAGCACCCCCAAGATATGGTGTTTTCGTTCTTGACCCGCGCCCGATTACGCCGTTACAGTA